>NZ_JANYJC010000308.1 GCF_025361915.1 Chamaesiphon sp. GL140_3_metabinner_50 | reverse complement strand
CAAAAGCCCCCCCTTTATAAGGGGGGGTTGGGGGGGTAAACCAACCTCAAACGAAGTCTTACCGACTTGAATAATCTTTAAAATTTCAAATCGAGAGTAAATTACCATGTCTAATCCATCTCAACCTCAAGTATTAATCGTCGGTGCTGGCCCCGTAGGTTTGATGCTGGCGATCGAATTAACCTTACTTTCCCTGTCCGTGCGGATTATCGATCGAGCCACCGCCACCAAACGCCAAGCACGAGCTGGCGTAATCTGGGCGCGCTCCCAAGAAGCACTCGCAGAGCTGGGCGTAATCGACAAGTTTTTGGCATTTGCTCATCGACTACAAACCACACATATTTATATCAACGGTCGGAACATCGGTGGTCTTCAATATGGTTCTACCAAAACGGACTACCCAAATCCCCTCTGTATCGAACAGCATGATACAGAGCGGCTACTCGCCGAGTCATTATCCGAGCTAGGAGTGGAAATCGAGTGGGAAACTGAAGCAACCGGACTTCATGCACATGACGATGGAGCTGAAGTTACAGTCAAAACTGCTAATGGAGACGAAGAAACCATCGCGACCCAATGGGTGGTAGGCTGCGAAGGGACTCGGAGTGCGATCCGTGAAGCAGCAGAGATTCCGTTTGAAGGAGAGCGCGTTGCCAACTTACAAACACTTCAGGTCAATGCCAAACCAACTTGGCGGTTTCCCAAATCCACTACTCACGGTTATTTCTTCTTAAAAGAGAACGTTTCCATGTTGGGGTTTCCGATGCCAAACGATAGTTACCGTTTCTGTGCGTTTGCCAGCGATCCTACTCCCGATCGCAAAGAACCGCCCACCTTGGCAGAAATGCGCGACTTAGTGGCATCGGTTACTTACATGCCGGAATTGGAGCTAGAGCTAACCGCACCCGTCTGGCTCAGTCGCGCCCGATTCCAGAATCGGGTCGCTGCTACCTTCAATAAAGGTCGCGTGTTGCTAGTCGGCGATACGGCTCATGCTTGGGCACCGATCGGCGGACATGGGATGAATACCGGACTCCGAGGCGCATTTAACCTCGCCTGGAAATTAGCCGCAGTCGAGCGCGGTGAAGCCAAATCCGGTCTGTTGGATACTTACACGATCGAACAACGCGCCAACGCACACCATATCATCGAAGCCAACCGCACGAACGTACTCGAACAGCCGCAAGTATATCCTAAGCTTGGGCTGATGAAAACATTCATGCCGATCGGATTGTCGCTCAAGCCAGTGCGACGCTCGATCGAGTATATGCTCAGTGACTTGGGCATGGAGTACCGCCAGAGTCCGTTAGCTTGGCAGCAAAAGGGTAGCGGGAAACTACAGGCTGGCGATCGCATCCCCAATGTCCCCGTAGTATCTGGCGATGGACAATGGGCAAATCTGCATCGCTTACTCTCGATTCACCACTGGACGCTGCTACTGCGGACTAAAGACGTTGAGGTCATCGAACAAGCCTATCAAATAGTTGGTCGATACCGATCGACAATCAAGGTGGCGACAATTCAACCAATGGATCGAGGTAGCGATCGTCAACTGGGGCGCGATGGACAGATGCTCCTCGTTCGTCCAGATGGTCATGTTGGATTAATTGGCACAGTTAATGATTACGACACTCTAGGTAAGTATTTAGACACCTTCTTGGTGCGGGTGTAATCTCGATTGGCTGGCTCTCCCCCGTTCCGTTCTCGATCGAGATTAGTTATTTAAGCGTTGCTGGATTGAGATCGGATCTACTTTAATATATCTTGCCCAAAATTTACCCGATCGAAACTAATTTCGATCGGGTAAGTTTTGGGCGATTGTTAGCGTACTGTCTCCTTTCCTTAGGAACGCTATGCGAACGAGAACGAGAATCGTGGCACAATAGAGTCTTGAATTACGCACACAAATAGGTCAATCTTTATGTTTCGGTATTGGTGGTGGATCGGTAGTAGTGCGATCGGATTAAATTGCTTATTCGGGCAGTCTGTAATGGCTCTGTCGGCGGTAGAAGTTGGGAAAATTGCCAAGTCGGTGACGGTTTCGATCGATAGTAATAATTCGGTTGGTTCTGGTGTAGTTATTAAAAAAGAAGGCAATACATATACAGTCTTAACCGCCGCTCATGTCGTCCGCAATCGTCAGCAAGAGTTTAAAATCACCACTCCCGATGGTAAAAATTATCCCTTAGTGGCAACTAATATTAAGGCTACTACCGATGTCGATTTGGCGATCGTTAAATTTACAAGTACGGCTAATTATCCGATCGCTAAATTGGGGAAAGTCGAGGCGGCGAGTGAAGGATCTGTCGTCTATGTAGCGGGTTTTCCGCTAGCTACCGCCGCCATTAGTAATTCGATTTATAATTTTACTGAGGGTAAAGTTACGGCTAATGCCAATCGTCCACTCGCTGGGGGATATTCTTTGGTTTATAGTAATAATACTCTGCCAGGAATGAGCGGAGGGCCAGTATTTAATGAAGCAGGTGAAACGATCGCCATTCATGGCAAAGGTGATGTCCAAGAAGCTACCACAGCCTCGAATATTAATGAAAATATTCGGATTAAAACGGGATTTAATTTAGGAATTCCGATCGACACTTTTATGCAATTGGCTGCTAAACTAGGCGTAGATTTCGGCGGTAAGCCACCAATTATCGTCGCGACGAAAACACTTAAAGCTCCGCAAGCTGTAGACTTTTTCTTAATTGGTGTCGACGGGTTTAATCGCGGTAATATTGGCGGTTCGATCGAGGCGATGAATGAAGCAATTAAACTAAACCCCAAGTATACTAAAGCTTATCTGGCTAGAGCATCGGCTAACTTTATGTTCGATCGGATCGGTGCAGCTTTAGCAGACGCAGATTTGGCAATTCAAAGCGATCCTAAGTCGGGAATTGCTTATGCCGGAAAATGCTTATTCTTGAGCGAATTTGGCAAACAGGGAGAAGCTTTAGGCGTTTGCGATCGCGCGGTTGGATTAGCTCCAAAAAATGCGATGGTTTATAATGTGCGAGGGCTAGTTGCACTCAGACTTAAAAATTATAGCGTTGCTGCTGCCGATCTCGATCGGGCGATCTCGATCGATCCGAGTTTTTATTATGCTTATAATAATTTAGCAATAGTGCGATCGGCACAAGGAAACATTCTCGAAGCTCTCAATCTCGCCCGTAAAGCCGTCCAAATTGCCCCTCAATCGTCAGGAGCGCGTTCGTTACTAGGTCAACTATTAGTCACAAATCGACAGTATCAACCAGGATTGATGGAGCTAAATCGCGCCCTGGGGACAAATCCTAAATTGGCTCCAGCCTATCGAGCTAGAGCAATTGCCAACCGAGCATTAGGAAATCTCTCTCAAGCTAAACTAGACGAACAATTAGCACGACAATTTGCACTAGGTACTCCCGATGGTTTAATCGATGATATTAGTTTTCTGAACCAATAATTTTGGTAATTTAATCTTACTCAAGTTAGATCGATTAAGTCTTGCTACGGTCTTGTTTTCCTCTAGAAAGATTGGTGTATTTAACCACTGTTTCCTTAACTAAGATCTTGCCATCGCGTCTAATCGAGAATACTCTGGGTGTTAAAATGTATGTATCTCTACCCCGCGTTGCAGTGTAAATACCATTTTTAAACGATACGTTATCAATCTGAATTTTTCCTCGTTCGGATTTTTCGGGAGCCTCATTTGTTTTAGCTACATAAAAACTCAGGCTTTTATGGTTTGAGCCGCCACAAATTGCAATATAATGTTGTTTGGTTCTGGCGATCGCATACCCAGCAGCATAAGCCTCACAGCCATCAGCATCAGAATTTTGAGCTTGAATCTTTACTTCAATCGGTTTTTTGCTCTCGATTTGCGGGCAAACTGATTGAGAGGAAAAGGCTAGATCTGAGTGAGTCAGCAATAAACTGAAGATTAATGTTAAACCAATTTTTTCACAAAGTTCAATTTTATTCATAGCGGTTATACAATTCGATCGGCAACTAGATGGGACTGTAGACTCTCTTTAGATTAGAATGCTAAAGTTACTAAATTGTTCCATACCAGATCGTTCGCGTAGCGTGCCTTTGGCAATCTAACTAAATCGCACATGGGTACTAAGTAATTATCCGCTCGTATTTTGAGATCGAATTTTTAGGAAACAGATCGAGAACTATTACTGTCTCAACTTACTGGTTGAATTGTTTGTCTTCAGTCAATCGCAACATCACCAAGCCCCAATCCCGCTGCATCTATCTAAATTGAATGAATTATTACAAACTAGCTTTAATCCCGATCGCCATCTGCATGGCTAATTTATATACCATCGCGGTTACTACTAGAATTGCTCGTGCAGATCTAGCTCCAACTAATCGAGTCGCACCACAATCGGCAAGCAATACTTCTAGCTCATAATTTGTCAATCGCGGCACCGAAATATTCTTAAATGGTAAAACATTAAACATCCCGTGGGCGCAATGGCAAAGTGGTAATACGTTGCGATTGGGAATTAGCGATACAGCCCTCGATCGA
>NZ_JANYJC010000222.1 GCF_025361915.1 Chamaesiphon sp. GL140_3_metabinner_50 | reverse complement strand
GCTCGATTTACTACATAACTCAATTCTAGTTCAAAGTCACCTGCACCCGCAGGTTCGACAGCAACGGTAATTTCAAAACTTTCTTTACTATAAGGGGTTTCGACTTCTTCTAGTTGCAGTCTTAGGCTCTGAAGTTGTTTGTCGATTTGTTGCTGCTGTTGGCGCAAATCTTCGCCTGCAAAGGCATATTCGGTAGTTTTGCCACCAATGAAGTCGAGAAAGTTTTGGGTGTCTTCTAGCCCCATTTGCTGGCGGGCGAGACTGCGGGAAAATGACTCTTGGGTTTTTTCGCGCAAGCCTTGAATAAAGTTAGATTGGAGTTTGGTAGTGTCGATTTGCGCCTGGAAACGGCGTTTTTCGGCTCCCAATCGATCGATTTCGGCGGTTAATTGGGCGATCCGATCGGCGACAGGTTCAGTGGTATATTGGCGATCGGTGGTGACTCCTTGTAATTTAACAGCGACGCTCCCCTTACCACCAACGCGCACTGATTCGGGATCGAGGGTGGTGGGTAAATTGGCAATAATTAGTTCTCGCTCGGTTCCAGTAAGCTGAATTTGCCCTCTCCGCGTGACTAAAGCGCGATCGGTGTAGACTGTGACTGCGGTAATTTGAGTGTCGATTTTCATAGATGGGAGTTGGGAGGTAGGAGATGGGAGAGACGGGGAGACGAGGGGACGGGGGGACTGGGAGACTGGGAGACTGGGGGACTGGGTGACTGGGTAGATTTTAATCCAAAATCCTCCTTACTTCTTACTTCTTACTCCAACCTCCCATCTCCAACCTCCCATCTCCAACCTAATGACATCGCCAGAATCTAAAGTTACCCTTGTAAATGAAGCGATAAACTGTCTCTTGGCTAAAATTGATGGCGAACATTTCCAGATCGGAACTTATTTACATAGATAGTAGCTCGAACGATTTCGCACGTATATGTCCAGATTCACTTACCAGTATCGCTGCCGAGCGCAGGACGATCGAACAACTATTAGAAATCGGGACGGCATTATCTGACTGTCTCAATTTAACAGAATTACTCGACCTAATTTTAGCAAAAAGTCGAGAAATTACCTGTAGCGACGCGGGTAGCGTTTATTTAATCGATCGCACTGACGGCGAACCTAAGTTAATATTTAGTGCGGCGCAAAATGATTCTCATCCTGACGTTTCTTTTAAATCGACTAGTATTCCTCTCAATCTCGAAAGTTTGGCGGGATATGTCGCAACTACCGGGGAAAGTCTAAATATTCCCGATGCTTACGCACTTTCGGCTAATTATCCTTACAAATTCGATCGACATTTCGATTTAGAATTCAATTATCGCACCGTCTCGGTGTTGGTATTACCGATGCAAAATCGCGATGGCGAAACCATCGGCGTATTGCAATTAATCGATCGCAAACTCAAAGCCGATCTCCAGATTACCCCAGAAAATGCCCTCTCAATTACCCAGCCTTATTCCGACTGGGAACGGCAAATCGTCCGCTCTCTGGCTTCCCAAGCTGCAATTTCGATCGATCGCAACCAGCTTTTAGAGAATATCGAATCACTATTCGCCGGATTTATCACCGCCTCGGTACAAGTCATCGAAAGCCGCGATCCGACTACAGCCGGACATTCCGAGCGCGTCGCCAAACTCAGCGTGCGGCTGAGTCAGGAGGTAAATAGCGTCGAATCGGGAATCTTAAAATCGATCCGATTTGACGAACGACAGCTCCAAGAAATTAGCTACGCTGCATTGCTTCACGATTTTGGTAAGATTAGTATTCCTGAAGCGATCGTCCAAAAAGGTAACAAACTCTATCCCCATCAACTTACCGAACTCAGCTATCGCTTCAATCTGCTGCGACGTACTTGGGAATTAGAGTCCGCCGAACAGAAATTTAATTACTTACTAAATCCTCCACTAGAACTTCAGCATCGATCGGGCGATAATTGTCTCCACTGTGGTTATTTACAACAGCTAGATCGAGAATTAGCAGCCAAGCTCGATCGATTACAATCGGATTGGGAATTATTGAATAAGTTAAACCAGCCCAACGTTATTCTGACACCAGAATTCGCCGATAAACTAGATGCGATCGTCGCAGATTTACACGATCTAGCTAAATATACTTATCGAGATCTCGATGGTAATTTGCAACCCTTACTCACCCCAACCGAAATCGAACAATTACTAATCCCCAGAGGTTCGCTTACCGTCGCCGAGCGTTTAATAGTCGAATCTCATGTCAGCCATACTTACGATTTCTTGCAGAAAATTCCCTGGACTAAACATCTGCAAAACGTCCCCAAAATTGCTGGCGATCACCATGAAAAATTAGATGGTAGTGGCTACCCTCAAGGGTTAATTGGTGCCCAAATTCCAATCCAATCGCAAATTATGGCGATCGCCGATATTTATGATGCGCTAACAGCCAGCGATCGACCTTATAAACCGCGTTTATCACTCGATCGAACCTTAGCTATTTTGCACCAAGAAGCCGCCACAGGCAAGCTTGACAGTAATTTACTAGCGTTGTTCGAGCAGCGTCAAGTTTACTCGGTTTTAGGCGATTTAAGTATTTAGATAAATTAAGCCAGAAGCGCATCTGGATCTACTAAGTTGCTCGACATTCAAAGTACATTCGCCGTTGGTTGTGCCTACGGCAGGCTACGCTAACGGCTCCGCGTGGGCGAACAAAGATTGAGAAAATAGAATATGTGATTTAGATGTCGAACAGCTTACTTTGAGAGCAATATTCGATCGATTAGCAGCTTGCTCTAGTTTACAGGTGGAATAAAATTAAACATTTTTGCCGCGCCACCAAGCACGATTAATAGCAAACCTCCCAGGATCGCTCTTGAGGTAAACTCTTGATTTTGAATTCTGGTAGATAGTCCATCAATTTTTGTGTCAAGAGTATTAATCTGTCCGCTGAGTCGCTCATCGACGTTTTTAATTTGTCCGCTGAGTCGCTCATCTACGGTTCTAATCTCTCCTTTTAGCTCGGTAACACTAATTTTGAGATCTGTGACATCTCTTTGGATATTATCTATTTTTTGGTCTATTCTATTCAGAATTTCTTTAAGATCGGTTTCGACAATTAGAGACATGATGTTATCCTCATGATAATTTAGTTAAGATTACCTCCGGTAGGCTTCGCCAACGAGCATTTTCAGTCAAGTTGCCATGCTGCTATTTTAAACTAACTAATCGAATTAGCATCTAAAATTTGTGGATGTCCCCAAATAATCTGTTCGTGCTTATAGATTACCATTCCTGGTTTAGCACCTTTGGGTTTATACACATGCTTGGTTTCTGTGTACACTACCGGGACTGCTTGGCTTTGTCTGGCGCGACTATAATAAGCAACAGCGTTGGCTGTAAATTGTAAATCTGCTTCTTCGGCTACCGCACCAGGGGTAATTCTTAATAAGCCATGACTCCCGGCAATTTCTTGAGCGTGAAACCACAGATCGTATTCGGTTGCTGTTTTAAAAGTTAATACATCGTTTTGACGATTGTTCCGTCCGATTAATAGTTCAAATCCGCTGGGAGTTTTGAGCGAGCGGGGTTTTGTTTCGGCTAATTCTGATTTTGCTAATCTATCTGCTGTGGGAAAATATCCGGTATCGATTAACTCTTTTTTAATTTCTAATAGAGTTTGGAGCATTTCTGGTGGATTGTTAGTGCCATCCTCTTGAATCTGAAGCACACTTTCTTCTACTTGTTCTAAATAATCTATTTCTGCTTGAACTGCTGCAAGTAGAGGATCTACGGCGAGTTTTGCTCGTTTTAATTTCTGGTGCCGTTTATAGAGGAATTGGGCATTTTGAATGGCATTTTTTTCGGGTTCGAGTTTGATGGTGACTGGTTCACCCGTCTGAAAATCATTAAGGATAATTTGTTTCATCCCTGGCGACCATTCCTGGAGATATGCCATTAATAAATCGGCGTTGGTGCGATATTCATCTGCGCCTGTAGACTCTTGGAGTTTGGTTTTGAAGGTGTTGGCTTTAACTCGTAATTTAGCTAGAATCGTGCCTAATTTTTGGGTAAGTTGATGTTTGAGTTGACTGAAGGCTTCGCGATCGAGAATCTGGGTATAATAAGTCTCGACGGCTGCATTAACGGTGGCGACGGGAGTAATTGAGATGCCCCATCCCATGACGCTGTAACCGTTATTAGTTAGATAAGGATTGAATCGATATCCTTCGACTTGTGTGACGGTTCTGAGCCAGATTTGCCAGTACTCAAATAACTTTTCCCAGTCTAAAGGCGAAAGCGTATCGGTAGTCTGCACGGGATCTAATCCGGCTGTAAAAATTAGCTCGTTCATCAAGATCGTACTCAAACCGCGATAACTTTTGACGAGTCGTTGGTTGAGTTTACCAGGAATTAAGCTGACCCGATCGATCCAACGATCGATCGATTCCTCCAGATTTGGCATCGGATCTGTCAACGATGGCGGTACTTCGTAAGGTCTGCCAGTTTCGATCGTCCGTACGCTAGACTGTTTATTACTAACCTGATGTGCGGTGGTAATAATTAAATTATCGGCATCGGTGAGGGTAAGATTACTATATTTCCCGATCGGTTCTACATACAAATAATATAAAGCCTCGGCTCCCGGTCGTTTGGCAAATGCTAATCTCACCAAGCGTTCCCAAGGTAAGACGATCTCCATTTCCGTCATCGCCAATCCACCTAAAACGGAGCGCAATTGCTGGCTGAGGGTAAAGGTATCGGGTATCCGTGGTGGGGGATCTGTCAGCACGATGCGTGCGGCTTGTGGGTGCCAAGAGATGGCAATCCAGCCCCGTTTGTCGAGAGTTCGTAAGCTCAGAGCCAGGGTGTAGCGATCTTTTTGATATACCGATTCGACTCGCGAGGGCACCCACTCCGGTTGTAACTCCCGTACCGCTGCTGTTAATGTCGTGAAGTCAACCTGTTGCATCTGAATTTAGGCTTTAGGGGTTAGGCTTTAGGTTTTAGGCTTTAGGGATTAGAGTTTAGGCTTTAATCTTTAGACTTTAGAATTTAAGACGCAAGCGTCTTTCAAGCTTATCGAAAATCTAAACCCGATCCTAAAGCCTAATACCTAATACCTAATACCTAAAGCCTAATCCCTTATTCCGACAGCCAAGGGGAAACGGTAGGTGTCCAACTGACTAATTCTTCCTCTTTAAACCATAACGCAATCTCGCTTTGAGCGGTTTCTACCGCATCAGAACCGTGAATGATGTTTCGTCCGATATTGATGCCCAAATCGCCGCGAATCGTCCCTGGAGGGGATACTAAGGGATTGGTGGTACCGATAGCTAGCCGGGATGCAGCGACGACACCATCGCCTTGCCAGACCATTGCCACAACTGGCCCAGATGTCATAAAATCGACCAAACCAGCAAAGAAGGGTCTTTCTTTGTGAACTGCGTAATGCTGCTCTGCTAATGCGCGGCTGGGGTGCATTAATTTTAAGGCGACGAGGGTAAAGCCTTTTGTTTCAAACCGACGAATGATTTCACCTACTAACCCACGTTGAACGCCGTCGGGTTTAATCGCGATAAATGTCCGTTCCACCGTGAACTCCTAAAATATAGATAGACTTGCCAACCACAGATTATAGTTCTATTCGCGATCGTTTAGATAGGTTTTAGGCTTTAGGTTTTAGGTTTTAGGTTTTAGGTTTTAGGCTTTAGGATAAATGTTTCGCGATAGTATACCGATTTAGCAACAATGCTTAACCATCCACTATCCACACTTCGGCTGTCGCTCAGTGCAAGCTATCCACTATTCACTAACTCTACTTTTTCGCTCCTTCGATCGCCATGCCATTATTATCTAAATTAATACTGTCTACTTTAAAATTCTGTTGCTGTAAATGTAGATCGATCGCCTGTTGAATTTTGGCTGGAGCTATCCCAAGATCTTCAGCGAGTTGGGCGATCGTAAAATTCATTTTACCAACCTTGATTTGAGTATCAGGAGCGAATTTAATCTGAGTGCCATCGACAATTGGTTTACCGACAATCCCGATATAAATATCTCGATCTTTCAAGAAAGTTAACTTCTCAGTGAGCTTACTTAAAGCAGCAACTTGAGTACCCGATCGTCCGTTACGTGCCAGTTGGTCTAAATTCACCAATGCACCAGTATGGATTTTGCCATCTTTAATATTAGTTTTAATTCCTTTAATTCCGACTGGAATCTGTTTGTTTGGTTGAGAAGTTGCGATTTTAGATACTACCAAATTATTGAGATCGCGATCGCTAAGTTTGACCGTAACTTTTTGCCCAGCTTTAGCCTTATCGAGCGGGGCAGTTAGTTTCTGTGAGCTAACAGCAGCTTGCTCCGAGATCTGCTTGGGCTGCAATGGTAGAGATTGACTATCTTGCTTATCTTCACTGGCTTTAATATATTCTTCAGGAATCTGAACTGCCTGTTGCCACAGATAGTAGAGAATCCCAACAGTCCCAATTAAAGTAACTATAATTAATTTGCCAATAACTTTCTGCATCTTTTAAAATGTATTTTTTCAATCCGAACAAAAAATGTTATCATAATATTATAAAGTTAAGATATTTCATGTTTTAATCTTATAAACTAGCTATTTTGCACGAAACATGACAATCTGGGGAAATCTGGTAGCGATCGCCATTATGGTGTTCGGATTATGGCTCAATAACACCTCGATCGCCGCCCTTGGCTGCGCGTTCGCGCTAGTATTATCCTTACCCATTATCTATCGCGGCATCCGCGACGAACTGCTAGATTCGCTATCGCCAGCCCAACGACTACAACTGATTGCCTCAATCACCGTTCTCATTGCGTTCGTGGGCTTACTGCAAATTCTCGAATTTTTTGAGTACGTCAGTAGTTTTTCCGATAAGATCGATTGGAATGCTGTTGGTGCATCGGGTGAGTGGGGTGGGGCATTCGGTCAGATTTTAATAGCTATCCTAGCAGTATATATCGCTTGGCGACAGTATATTATTTCGCGCGACCTGACGATCGAGCAAAATCGCCTGACTACCCAACAAAATATTCTCACCCAACAACAAACCATCGACGCATACTTTCAAGGCATTTCCGATCTCGTCTTAGATGACGACGGATTCCTCGAAGATTGGCCACAGGAACAAGCCTTCGCCGCAGGCAGAACGGCAGCACTCTTGGGCAGTATCGACGCAGCAGGTAAAGCAAAAGTATTGCGCTTCCTGTCTCAGTCTAAACTACTCACGCCCCTCAGACGCGATCGCAGGCTCGGTCGGGCGATTTTGGATGGCGATGGGGGTTACGATGAAGATCGGCTGCATGGCGTTCGCGTTATCGATTTGGGGGTAATGTTAGCAGGTGCCGATATTTCTCAAGCCGACTTACGCTGGGCAGATATTAGCGATGCTAATTTGATTAGGGCAAATTTAAGCGGTTGCGATTTAGTCAAAGCTAACTTCTCGCGCACTATTTTATATGAAGCAAATTTAAACGGTGCGGATGTTAAAGGTACCCGGTTTTTTTATGGTGATGCCGAACTTGCCAGTCCCCGCAGTCGCAATGAGATTCCTAATTATACGACGGGTGAATTTACAGGCGCGGTAGTCGAAAATACCGATTTTACGAACGTTCAAGAAATGTCTGAGGAGCAACGTCACTACTGTTGTAAGTGGTGTGGCGACAAATCTCGGCTGACGATTCCAGGAGGATGTGAAGAGATTCCTAGTAAGGTACCACATAAGAAACAGATCGAGATTGCCTCTAAGTAACGCAAGTTGTTAGTTATAACCAAGGTTAAAGATTTGGGTATTAGGTATTGGGGATTGGGTATTAGCGAGGGGATAAAACCTTGCTTGGTGAAACACTCTGGCGAGAGGGAACCTCCGCGCGATCCGATCCGCAAAACCTAATAGCTAAAACCTAACACCCATCTTACTAAAAACCCATAGACTCGCAACTTGGGTTAGATAATAACCGATGGTAATTCCCACCAGGTTATTACCGCCAGCAGTAACGAATTATTCGCAATCTTCTGGACGGGGACGAGATGCCCAGTAGCCGACACCTAAACTGACACCGACACCCCATAACAACCATCCAGCGGCTAGTAACAGCCCTGGTTGTGTCAGACTGTACCAACCTTGAAACCAAGTTAAAGCCACACCATCTAATAACGTCGCCGTCAATGCCATTATTGCCACAGCACTGAATAGATTCGATCGATTGACTTTACCAATTACGGCACTAACTTTAACTAACACTCCAGCTACGGGAATGGAAGCGACAAACAATAATAACAGCCAAGGATTACCCTCTACAAACAATGTTTCTCCCCCAAGCCGAATACATAATAAAGCTTCAAACCAAAAAATGGCACCTAAAATTACGAACGAGATCGGGTTGAAAGGTGTTTGAGATAGGGTAACTTGAGTCATATTTTTTGCTCCAAATATTTGCAGGTAATTCCTTAGGAATGAGGATTTAATAATATACATATCCGCCACCCAACCTACGCAAGTTATTTAATCTTAATACTGTCTGAATGCGTTCCGTTCGAGAATTAGTTCTCGACGATACATAAACAACGGTAGAGCGCAAGAAAGCCCGATGCCAAAGGTTAGTCCGATGTAAAGGAAAACCCACAGCCGCGAAGATCCGAGCCGTTTTAGTTCGATCGCAGCATAGCCAAAGAATCCGATCGCACTAATTAGTAAATCGCTTGCCCAAGCCGTCGTAATATTATTCGTAAACGTGCGTTGTAAAAATAAATTTGGCGATAATAGTGCGGTAGAATCTTGCAGCAACCAGAACCAGGGTAGAATCGAACCTGCGATCGCCAAGAGCAGATAAAGTGGTTTCCAAGCGTAGATCGTTCGGGTTGTCGAGATATTCGGTAATGTTGACATACTTATTAATCTCAATTTGGTATGTCATAATCTTGGCAAAAGCGGATAATTAACACAATTACCCGTGAGGTAATCAAAGTTATCGTCTGGAGAGTTTTGCCATGCAGCAACACGAAATCGAGCATCGCCAAAATTCGTTTGGAATGCTGCTCAAGCAATGGCGAGATCGTCGCAGTTTCAGTCAGCTCGATCTGGCTCTCACCAGCCAAGTCTCCCAACGCCATATCAGTTTTCTCGAATCGGGACGCGCCAAACCCAGTCAGGAAATGGTGTTGCAATTAGCAACCGTGTTAGAAATTCCACTCAGACAGCAGAATTTAATGCTCAGTGCAGCGGGATTTACCCCGATTCATACAGAGACAGATTTATCGGCTCCAGAAATGAGTCCAGTCAGAAAAGCGATCGATCTGATGTTGCGCCAGCACGAGCCGTATCCAGCATTTGTAGTCGATCGATATTGGAATTTAATTATGACAAATAACGGCGCAACTCGACTGCTCGATGCTTTTATAGATCGAGACAAAATCAACGCGCTCTTCTATGCAGATGGCAAAATTAATCTCATGCGGGCATTATTTCATCCCCAAGGGCTGCGCCCATTTATTGTTAACTGGGAAAGCTTTATCGACCATTTGCTGCAACGCCTCCACCGCGAAACACTTGTCGAACGGGAAGGCGATAAGTCTACGGTATTACTAACCGAATTAATGAGCTATCCAGATGTTGCTAAAGTTTGGCAAACTGCCGATCGTAACGTCCAGAATACCCTACTGCTAAATATTCATCTTCAACGCGACGATCTAGAGTTGAAATTCTTCACGACGATCGCCACATTGGGCACCCCTTACGATATTACACTTCAGGAATTGCGAATTGAATGTCAGTTTCCCGCCGATGCAGCAACCGAACGCAATTGGCAAAATTACCTCAATTCAAGATCTTTTTCCTAAACTATTAGTGAAGATGTCTGAACTTTGATTAAAATGATTAAATGATGGACTATGATTAGACTGCTATCTGACAATCTGAGTTCATCTATTAGATCGGGTAAATCATAGTTCAAACAGTATATTCTTTATCGAGAATCACCTAAAGCCCAATACCTAAAACCTAATCCCTAAAACCTAATCCCTAATACCGATCCATAACTTGTCTGAGGGCACTATCCCAAATTGCCATGACTGGTTCTACGCCAAACCTAGCGATGGCTTGTGGTGCGTGGTGAGAGAATAATTGACGTTTGACGGGATCGGACATCAGGATATCCAATCCGACGGCTAGAGCATCGACATTATCAGGGACGATCAATAATCCATCGACACCATTATGGATGATTTCGCGCGGCCCACTCAGACAATCGGTAGCAATCACGGGTACGCCACAAGCCATCGCTTCGCCGAGGGTGACGGGAAAACCTTCAAATCTAGAAGAGAGGGCAAAAATGTCTGCTTTGCGGATGTGAGCGTCGATATTTCTGACGGTTCCGGGCATAAATACCCGCTCGTGGAGGCGTAACTGCTCGCATAAATCTTCTAGTTCGCCGCGCATTTCACCTTCGCCGAGAATTGTTAAAGTCCATTCGGGGTGATTGTCGCTAATCTGCGAAAAGGCTCTAATTAATAAGTCGAAACCTTTTTGGGGAATTAATTTACCGATCGCGAGTAGATGGCGATCGTCGGTGTATAGTTGAGACTCGATCGGATCGGATTCGGGTAAGGCGACGGGATTGGGAATGACTGCGGTTTCAAACCCGCGCTCGGCAGGGAAAAAAGACAAGCCGCTATGAGTCTGTACCGTTACCAGTGAGGCACGCCGATAAGTCCACTGTTGCAAGAATTTACCAATCCAATTTAATCCTCCAAAAGCGGGGTAGACGTGTTCGGTAACGATCGTCGGTACTTTGAGCAACCTGCAAGCCAAAAGTGTCATAATGTTAGTAACATTGACAAAGCTAATTACAACGTCAGGACGACTGGCGACGATCGCTTTTTTGAGTCGCCTAACGTGGTTGAGCGTGCGACCTAAGTTAGTGAGCTGATAGGCATCGCGATTGTCAATTCCTAACGAACGATATTCGACCCGTTTATCAAGATCGTAAAATGGCGACGACGTACCATCGTCGAACGAAAGGATGGTAACTTGCCAGTCACGAGCCGCCCAATAGTTGGCAATAATTGACACGACTCGTTCTGCACCACCAACTTCAAGCGAAGAACTTATCAGTGTAATTTTCATTAGATCTCAACAGGTATAGATTTTAGGAAGAATAATGTAAATTGTTAGCGAGATTGCCCATGCTAACCCTCCAGCCTTACGGCAATCGTACCCAAGCTAGCTGACATCTGGAGGCGATTCTCCGTTGGAGAAGCTACTTAGGCTACGCTCAGTACAAATCCGCCAACGATCGCTGATGTTTATTAGTACACAAAAAAGATCGACAGTAGATCGAAATTGAAGGTTGGAGGTTGGGGAACCAGCGATAGTCACTCGATCGAGCGGATAACTAGCAACCATCAACCGCTATGGATATTTGACGAACTCAAGTTGCTGTTATTAACTAGAGTAAAGTACTAATCTCTAAAAGTTAAACCGCAATTTGTCGCATATCTGTTTAGAATCGGATACTTAGGGGTTAAGAACGAGGTAACAGGATAGACTTATCTGGATCTTTACGGTAGCATAGCCGCTGAATCCGAAAATCGATGCGATATTATTGACTATATCAACTCCAGTTTTAAACCAGCAGATCTCCCCGCAGCGGCAGTTAGATCGGCAAATTCTTAACATGACAATTGCGCTCTTATTGTAATCATACCCACATCGACATCTAAAATTAATTATGAGCGTCAGTACCGATCGACTTCTTGATGGTAAAGCCTTAGCCCAAAAGATGCAGGATGCCCTCCAAACTCGCATCGGCAACTTACAACCCCAAATCGGTCGTCCGCCCGGATTGGCAGTACTGATGGTCGGCGATAATCCTGCCAGTGCCGCCTATGTCGGCGGTAAAGAAAAAGCCTGCGCCAAAGTGGGGATTAGGTCGTTCGGGCAGCATTTCCCAGCCGATGTCAGTCAAGACAAACTTACTGCCATCATCCACGAACTCAATGCCGACGAGCATGTCGATGGAATCTTAGTTCAATTACCATTACCTGACGGCTTAGACTCGGTTGCCTTGCTCCACGAAATTGCTCCCCACAAAGACGTAGATGGACTCCACGCCCTCAATTTAGGCAAATTGGTCAGGGGAGAACCCGGACTGCAAAGTTGCACTCCAGGGGGCGTAATGCGCTTGCTGGCAGAATATCAATTAGATGTATCTGGCAAACATGCTGTAGTTGTCGGGCGGAGTATTTTAGTGGGTAAGCCCCTAGCTTTAATGTTACTAGCTGCTGATGCGACTGTGACGATCGCCCATTCGCGCACTCCCGATCTGGCGGCTGTCTGTCGAACCGCCGATATTTTGGTGGCGGCGGTAGGCAGAACTCAGATGATAACTGCCGAAATGGTCAAACCTGGTGCGATCGTTATCGATGTCGGCATCAATCGAATTGCCGATCCGACGACGGGTAAATCGCGGCTGGTAGGCGATGTAGACTTTGAATCGGTTAAAGATGTGGCGAGTTGGATTACCCCCGTCCCTGGTGGCGTGGGAGCGATGACGGTTACGATGCTGCTCGAAAATACCGTCTGGAGTTATGCCAATACTCATGGTTTAGCTTAGGGGATAAAAAATCAATGAAACTCACCCTCAAAATTTGGCGACAACTCGATCCGCAAACTACTGGTAAATTTGTCACATACCAGTTAAATGACGTATCGCCAGATATGTCTTTTTTAGAAACGATCGATTTGCTCAATCAACAGCTCATTTTAGCCGACGCAGAACCCATCGCCTTCGACCATGATTGCCGCGAGGGTATTTGTGGCTCTTGTGCGATGTATATCAACGGTCGTCCCCACGGTGCCAACGAGCATAATACCACCTGCCAACTGTATATGCGATCGTACCAAGATGGCGATACAATTACGATCGAACCCTGGCGGGCGAATGCTTTTCCAGTAATTAAAGATCTGATGGTAGATCGATCGGCATTCGATCGGATTATTCAAGCAGGCGGCTATATATCAGTTAATACTGGAAATGCGATCGATGCCAATACAACACCGATTGCTAAAGATATTGCCGATGCCGCTTTTGCCGATGCCATGTGTATCGCTTGCGGCGCGTGTGTGGCTGCTTGTAAAAATAGTTCGGCGATGTTATTTGTCGCCGCCAAAGTATCGCACCTAGCGCACTTACCGCAAGGACAACCCGAACGCCAGCGGCGGGTAGTAAATATGGTCGCCCAAATGGATGCCGAAGGTTTTGGCAGTTGTAGTAATACTGGCTCCTGTGCGGCTGTCTGTCCCAAAGAAATCTCTTTGAATACCATCGCTCAACTCAATCGCGAATATCGTCAAGCTCGATTTTAAACTACCGATCTTAAAGATCGATCGTTCCAAGTCCCCCGACACCGTGACGATCTCGATCCGCGCGTCGGGTTGTTCGGGGGAAAGCTTCTCAAGCGAGCTTTTCGGGGGAAGCTTCCCCCGAAAACGTCACGCCCCAAGAACACTGGGCGGGTCACCCGCCCATCAGCACTTTTCGCTTTCAACTTTCAACTTTTTACCTCACCTGCTGTGGACAAACAACACTAGTTCCTGTCGGTTGTCCCTGCGAACCCGCAGCAACTAGAGTCACCTTCCCCTTACCATCGAATACCAAACCCACAGCCGGAGGAGCGATCTTGACGGGATTAATCGTCGTACTACTGGCGGCTGGCTGGCTGCTGGCACCACGCGCATCTTGCCACACGAGATCGCTAGTCAAAGGGTCGTTGGCATTGGGTGGGAGTCCACCGCGCCCCGCTACAATTAATTTATTCTGGCGGGTACTAGCACCACAGACTTGCGAGATCTGGTTGCTAGCATCGGTAGTCACATTAGGGAGTTCGGTACTATCTCGCCCTGGATTTGTCCCTGGGGTGCTGATATTTACTGTTCCGTTCTGTCCGAAGGTCGAACTGGAGGTAATATCGTTAGTAACGTTAGATTCCTGTCCCTTGGGACGAAATCCAATCCCAAATAGTCCTTGACTGGTGATACTTACTCGACCGCCATTACCAAATTCAGCATTAGCAGTAATATCGTTATTGCCTGGAGTGGCAATTATCAGCGGACTATTGATAGTGATATTGCCCCCATTCCCATCTTTTCCGGTGCTAGCAGAATCAGTACCAATGCCACTACGATTTCTCAATAATAAGTAGTCTTTGGTGGTGATGTTGAGATCCCCGCCTGTTGTATAGATCGATTGAGTGCTAACTTTACCCTTATTTAGTGCGACTGTGTTGGCATTAAGTGCGATATTTCCGGCATTGCCTGTTTTGCTGACCGATAGAGAGACAATTAGACCATCTATTAAGATCTTGTTGGCATTGAGTTCGATATTTCCGGCATCACCACCTTGCCCCAAAGAAATAGATGAAAATATAGCACCATTGGTCACAGCTAGATTGCGAGCCGTAATCTCTAGACTGCCACCTTTACCTATTCCCCCAAATTGTACGCTGCTACGTATGCTACTAGCAAAATCATCTTTCTCGCCATCAACAGAGACATCACCTGTAGCAGTAATCTTCACATTCCCAGCATCACCTCGTCCGCTAGTACTAGCAGTTAAAAAACCACCATTAGTAACAGCGAGATTACGAGTAATTATCTCAACGCCACCACCTTTGCCTACAGCCCCCTCATTTACAGTACTGAATGCGCCACTAGGAAAACCATCTTTGACACCATCAAAAGATATATTATCAGTAGCGGTAATCTTCACATTCCCAGCATCACCTTGTCCGAAAGTACTAGCAGTTAATTCAGCATGATTAGTCACGGCTAGATTGCGAGTAATTATTTCAATTCCACCACCTTTGCCTACTGCGCTCTGTCCTACAAGGCTGAGTGCGTCACCATTATCAAAAAAGATATCGCCAGTAGCGGTAATCTTTATATTCCCAGCATCACCTTTCCCTCTAGTAGTAGTAGATAATCGAGAACCATTCCTAACAGCGAGATTGGCAGTAGTAAACTCAACTGAGCCACCTTTTCCTACTGCACCCTGTTCTACAGTGCTGAATGCGCCACTACTAAAACCATCTTTTGTACCATCAAAAGAGACATCGCCAGTAGCGATAATCTTCACATTCCCTGCATCTCCTTGTCCGAAAGTACTAGCTTGGAATTGAGCACCATTCGTCACCGCCAGATTGCGAGTAAAGATCTCCATTCCACCACCTTTTCCTACGGCACCCTGCTCTACATTGGTGATTACGTCACCACCATTAAAAGAGATATTATCAGTAGCGGTAATCGTAAAATTACCCGCAGCACCCGTACCAAAAGTACTTGCAATTAATTTAGCACCGTTAGTTACAGCCAGATTGCGAGTAATTATCTCAACACCGCCACCTTTGCCTACTGCGTCCTGTTGTACGTTATTACGTATGCCACTACCAAAACCATCTTTAATACCATCAAAAGAAACATTGCCAGTAGCAGTAATCTTTACATTTCCCGCATCGCCTGTACCGAAAGTACTAACACTTAATACAGCACCATCAGTCATCATGAGATTACCAGTCTTAATCTCAATATTTCCCCCTTTGCCTTCAGCCTCCTTTGCTACGGTGCTGAATGCGCCACTACCAAAATCATCTTTTCTACCATCAAAAGAGACATTGCCAGCAGCGGTAATCTTTACATTTCCCGCATCGCCTGTGCCGAAAGTACTAGCACTTAATACCGCACCATTTGTCGCAGCCAGATTGCCAGTCCTAATCTCAATATTTCCCCCTTTGCCTACTGCCCCCTGTGATACGGTGCTGAATGAGCCACTACCAAAACCATTTTTTCTACCATCAAAAGAGACATTGCCAGCAGCAGTAATCTCTACATTCCCGGCATCACCTTGTCCGAAAGTACTAGCACTTAATACCCCACCATTAGTCATCGTGATATTGCCAGTCCTAATCTCAATATTTCCCCCTTTTCCGATTCCGCCAGCAGCGACTTGATTGAAAATATCACCTTCAGAGAGCGTGATTTTGCCAGTGGCATCGAGCTTAATATCTCCCGCTTGTGCTGTGGGCGAACCCAAT
>NZ_JANYJC010000283.1 GCF_025361915.1 Chamaesiphon sp. GL140_3_metabinner_50 | reverse complement strand
GCGATCGCCAATGGCAAACCACCCAAACCAGTGAAAGTCAATCTCCGAGGGACTTTGGTTAAACTTGGCATCGGTAAGGGCTTGGCAAATATCTTCGATCGCGTCCAGATTGGCGGTGGCGAAGGGTCACTAATTCGCCATGCAACTTATCTCGAAATGCTCCCCACGCCGCTCCATAATTTCAAAGCAACGGCTGAGTGGATTCAGGACAGCATATTTAACAGTTTTACTCAACCTACCGTAACTAGTACCGCCAATCGATCTCAACCCGCTATTCCTGCCAAAACCCGCGCTGCGGTGCTGTGGATTGGCGGTGGTGTAGCGATCGCCACACTCCTGATTGGGGTGATAATTACTGCCGAGCGATCGCCCCAATGGCGACAACCGCAGCCAACATCGATTCACCGCCGAGCGTGATTTCCTTGGCTATTTCTTTCACCACATCCACAATTGCTAAACTCCTCTCGCTCAATTGCCCCATCGCTTTGATGCCACCTTTGCGATTAGAACCATCCTTCTCACCCTCACTATCCTGCAAATCTTCCCCTGCTTCACCATGTCATCCATCGCCCGCATCACTTCTTCGATTCTCCTGATGGAGAGGCTACGCCAACGAGTTGCGATCGTCCCAAGCATGAAGCCAGTAAAGATCGATGTAATCAGTGCCCCACTGTTAGGCATACCTTAATTTTTTAAATATGGTACTTACGACAGAGTTCTTCACCAACTAGTTTAGGTAAAGTGATAAATAACAAAGCAAGTGACTTAAATCAGTCGTACGAACAAAATGAACCGCATTCAAAAAATAGCCCTGGCAATGGGCGCAACCTTTACGATGGGTATCGCGATGCCGCTGACAACGATGGCGCAGACGCATCGTAATCTCATCCAGCGTCATCCAAATGCGACTGGAGCCGTTGCGGGATATGCCGCCTATAAAGCCGCCAAGGGCACGGGCCGCAACCGCAGCATGAGTGGAGGACATCGTAATATCATGCAACGCCACCCGGTTTTGACTGGTGTGGCAGCGGCAGGTGTCGCGCATCATTATGCCAAGAAGCATCGCTAAGAAATATGCCGATCTTGGCATTGAAACAGAATAACTGTAAAAACCTGGGCGTTGCTGAATTGATGTACGATCTACCGATCGGTAGCAAGATCTACGCAAAACAATGAACAGTAAATCAACGACAATCGAATGTCCTGAGTAAGTCAACTCGTGTTAATAAGAGATGACCAAATCTTTATGGTTTATTATTTATAGTGTGAGTGTGATTGCGATCGGATTATGGTTCGAGCGTTACGTTCGCCGCTTGAGCGAGACATGCCTAAGCCTGTGGGATTATGGATCGGCAACAAACAGTATCGGTTTTGAAACAGCCATTCTCCAGCACGGACATATTAAGCATCTTATTCTTTTAAGATGCTTAACAGGATTTAGATTGTTTGAGTTGAGTTGAATATCGATTAACTATTAGCTTGTAAAGCTCTAATAAATTCGCGAATAACATCTGTTTTCGTTCTTTCATTCTTTTCGGTAAAACTTTCAAGGATTGATAGTTCTTGGCTGGGAACTTTAATATTTAGTTGCTTTGTTTTTCTGACTTTTACAGTCATACATTTAGCGATCGAATTGCGATCGGATATGTGAATATATAATTATTCAACCAGAAATATAAATTTTCTACCTACCATCTTTACCACTCTATTGATGTAGCCTGATGAAGTAAAAATCGAAGTAGTGTCAAATCCCTGAAGAACCCTGGCACTGAGGACAATAATGCGTACCTCTACCGCCTAGCCGCATTTTAGAGATCGGCGTTCCACAGACGCGACAGGGTTGCTTTGTGCGATTATAAACCCACGCCATGCCCCCATAATTGCCGTTGGTGCCCTCAACGCTGAGATAATTACTAAAAGTGGTGCCGCCGCTATCGATCGAGGTTTGCAGCACGTTTATGGCGGACTCGCGTAATAGTTCGATCTGGGCAAGCGAGAGTTGGTTAGCTGGAGTTTCGGGATGAATTCTACTCATAAATAGAGCTTCATCGGCATAGATATTTCCTAATCCGGCAACTAAGTTTTGATCCAAGATGACGGTTTTAATATTGCGCGAGGACTTCTGGAGTTTAGCCGCAAAATACTCGATACTAAAAGCCGGATCGAATGGCTCTGGGCCTAATTTGCCCATCCCCGTCATCACTTGTCCTGGTTGCTGGCTGGGGGGAATCCACCACATCTGTCCGAATGTGCGCTGATCTACAAACCGAATTTCCCGCTCTTTACCCAGAAACAATCTCACGCGGGTGTGCTTATGTACCTCTGCGCTGCTCTCTACCCACAGCAATTGCCCCGTCATGCGTAAATGCACTCCCAACCAGCCAGCTTGCTGCTGAGTGGCTTGTGAAGCTAATTGTGCGTATAAATATTTGCCCCGTCGATGCCAAGTTTGAATTTTGGTATGTCTGAGTCCAAAGCTAAACTCTTCCGGCGTATCGGGGTGTGCGATCGTGCGTGGTAATAGTACTTCAGTGCCAGTAATCGCTCGATCGAGTGTATATTTTTCTAAACCTCGACGAACTGTTTCAACTTCTGGTAATTCTGGCATTGGCAATCTAGGCTGGTAACTAGGAAATGGGTTAGGATCTAAATCTAACCGAGATTAGGATCGATCGAGTACCCGCCCTAGTCGCCAGTGCCGCATACCGCTTATTTTTCGGCAGTTTTAGTGGCTGCTGGTGCAGATTTAGCCGCTGGTGCAGCTTGAGCCGCTGGCGCAGCTTTTTTAACTGCTGGTGCAGAGACTTCGGTTAGTTCGCTAACTGCAAAGTTATTAGTATTCACGCCCCCAGCATTACCGCTGTAGCCGCTATGATTAACCTTGTCAAACCGCACGATGACGTTATATTTGATGCCGCTTTGGTCGATCGAGACTACGCTCCCGATGTCTTGGAACCAGTAAGATTCCTTGCGGAGGACGCGAACTTTGGAGCCACGTTGAAGTGCCATAATTACTGTTCCTGTTTGGAGTAATTGGTTTTAAAAAAAAGGATTCAGCCACAATTAGCCATCACGCTTATTTTCTGCAAATTTCGCCCCCTTTTTGACACAAGGTAACAAAGCTTAATTTAGGGGATAGTGAATAGTGAATAGTGAATGGATTTTGGAACGCTCCTCTAGATCCTTTGTTTTCCAGTCTCCCAGTCTCCACTTCGGCTTCGCTCAGTGCAAGCCAGTCCCCTCGTCCCCCACTCCCTCGACACCTGTGAACTTCGACTCCGAACATCTCTTATTCACTCCCGCTGCGCCAGATCGAGATGCAATTCCGACGATCTTTGCGTTTCCGAATACTTATACCGTGGGGATTACTAGCTTAGGTTATCAGGTGGTGTGGGCGACTTTAGCCATGCGATCGGATGTGGATATTTATCGGTTATTTACAGATGTCCGAGAATCGTTACCGCGATCGCCAGAATTAGTCGGTTTTTCGCTATCTTGGGAATTAGATTATGTGAATATTCTCAATTTATTAGAGTCGCTAGAAATTCCATTGCGGAGTAGCGATCGCGGTGATAACGATCCGCTGACTTTTGGCGGTGGGCCAGTTTTGAGTGCTAACCCCGAACCTTTTGCGGACTTTTTCGATGTTGTTTTAGTCGGCGATGGAGAAGATTTACTCGGTAATTTTATTAATGCTTATCAAGAAGTTAGAACAGCCGATCGCACCACTAAACTAAAGCATATAGCACGAGTACCGGGGATTTATATTCCCAGTTTGTATGCGGTTGAATATGATGAAAACCTAATTACTAGTATCAGTCCGATCGATAGTAATATACCCGCAACTGTTACCAAGCAAACCTATAGAGGTAATACCCTTTCTGTTTCTAGTGTCGTCACTGAAAAAGCCGCCTGGGAAAGTATTTTTATGGTTGAAGTCGTTAGAAGCTGTCCAGAAATGTGTCGATTCTGTTTGGCTAGCTACCTGACTTTACCATTTCGGGTCGCTAGTGTTGAAGAATCGCTAATTCCAGCGATCGACAAGGGATTAGAAGTCACCAATCGCTTAGGATTACTCGGTGCATCGGTGACTCAGCATCCAGAATTTCCGGCATTACTAGAACACCTCGCACAACCTAAATATGATGATGTCCGCTTGAGTGTTTCTTCCGTTCGCACCAATACAGTCACGGTTCGACTAGCTGAAATTTTATCTAAACGCGATAGCAAATCGCTAACGATCGCTGTAGAGAGTGGTTCGGAACGAATTAGAAATATTGTTAATAAGAAGCTAGCCACTGATGAAATATTTCAAGCCGCTGCTAATGCGAAGGCAGGCGGTTTAAAAGGATTAAAACTATATGGCATGGCAGGGATTCCTGGCGAACAAGAGAGCGATATCGATGAAACCGTTGCCATGCTGCGATCGCTCAAAAAAGCCTCTCCAGGGCTGCGTCTGACGTTTGGATGCAGTACCTTCGTGCCCAAAGCTCACACGCCATTTCAGTGGTTTGGAGTGAATAAAGCAGCCGATAAAAGATTAAAATTACTCCAAAAACAACTTACCCAAAATGGGATCGAATTTCGTCCTGAAAGTTATAATTGGTCGGTAATTCAAGCGATAATTTCTAGAGGCGATCGCAGGTTATCTCATCTACTCGAACTCACCCGGAATTATGGAGATTCGATCGGCAGTTTCCGGCGCGCATTTAAAGAATTACGCGGGCAGATTCCCGAACTAGATTTCTACGTCCATCAAACTTGGGATACCAGTCAGATTTTACCCTGGCATCACATTATTGGGCCATTACCTGTGCCGACTTTAATCAAGCATTTAGAATCAGCAACAGCACAATTTGTATAACGATCGATTGACGAACTTTGATGGACTGCTATTCGATAATCTTAGTCCATCTATCGATCGAATAAATCATAGTTCAGATAATTGCTTAAATCAAAAACCCCCTCACAACGTGAGGGGGTTTTAAATCTCTTAAACTCTTATATCAAACAGATATTAACCGTTGATGGAAGGAGCAGTCAAAGCAACTGGAGTAGCTTCACCAGCAGCTAAGTCAAGAGGGAAGTTGTGAGCGTTGCGCTCGTGCATTACTTCCATACCTAAGTTAGCGCGGTTGATGATGTCAGCCCAGGTG
>NZ_JANYJC010000280.1 GCF_025361915.1 Chamaesiphon sp. GL140_3_metabinner_50 | reverse complement strand
GTAAGAGATAGGGATTAGCCGCTCCATCAGCCAATCTAAATTCAAATCTACCCGCAGCGGGAATGCGAATTGTATGGGTACGATTATTTCCGCTGTAACTAATACCATTGGGCGACCAGGTGGCACCGGAGGCGGTGACGGGTGCATTGAGTCGTTTGTAAGAATTGACCGTTGGATTTGTTAATGCACACAGAGCGGGGGTAGCGGCTAATACCCCGCCAATAAACTGATAACCGAGGGTGGAAAGACCGAGTTTTCCGGCTACATCGTCGAAAAGGTTGACAGTACCTGTAGAGTCCCAAATCGATAGGTGCGTATGACAACCATTACCAGTCAAGTGCCTAAAAGGTTTGGGCATAAATGTCGCCCGCATTCCATGTTTTTCGGCGAGCGATTTGACCATATATTTAAAGAAAGCATGACGATCTGCCGTTACTAAGGCATCAGCGTACAGCCAATTCATCTCAAACTGACCATTGGCATCTTCATGGTCGTTTTGATATGCGCCCCAGCCCAGAGCCAACATCGCATCGCAGATCTCGGCAATAATCTCAAACCGCCGCATCAAGGCTTGTTGGTCGTAACAAGGTTTTACCGATCGATCCAAACTATCAAAAATCCGATCGCCAGCCGCATTCAGTAAAAAATACTCGCACTCTACCCCCGTTTTCACACGGTAGCCCCTGGCTGCGGCTTGCTCTAGGACTCGTTTTAGCACTAAGCGTGGTGTTTGATTGAGGGGTTGTCGCTCGACCGTCAATACATCGGCAGGCAACCAAGCTACATCTGGTTGCCAGGGCAATTGAATCATTTGACTGGCATCGGGAATCGCCAAAATATCTGGGTCGGCTGGAGTCATGTCCAACCAAGCGGCAAATCCCGCAAATCCCGCACCATCCACAGCCATGAGATCGATCGCCTGTGCTGGTACCATTTTGGCGCGTTGGGTACCAAATAAATCGGTGAAGGAAATCAGAAAATAACGAATCCCGCGATCGCGAGCAATTTCAGATAGCAGCATAAGCGGTCGGTGTAGAAGACGATCGGGTTAGATTTCTACAATAAGTGACTGGTGAGATCTAATTCGATCGTCATGAACTGAAATTCCTCATCTGGGTTAACAGAAACCCGACTTTTTGGAAAAGTCGGGTTTCTTGCCGTAGCCAATTATCCATTCACCAATTCTTTCACCGCAGTGCGAATGAAATCCGCATCTTCAGGATTTTGATAAGGGTTGCCAGCACGATGTCCCCAAATCGAGGGAATCGGCAGATATTTAGCATTGGGAATTTTGGCTGCTGCTGCGGCGCAATCTTCTGGTGTAAAGTACAAATCGGTTTGCGAGGGCATCACTAAAGTTTTAGCGCGGATGGATGCTAATGCTCGATCGAGATCGCCTGAGTAGTGACGATTATCGCTAATGTCACAATGGAGCCAGGTATCGAGCATCGCCAATAGATTGTGTGGATCGCGGTTGCGATAACTCTGCTCCCAACCGCGCCACAGGTAATCATCGAGAGATTCGTATCCGAGCTGGAGATATAACTTTTCTCGATAAAATGCCTGAGAAGCCGCCCAACTGGCATAGATCCTGGCAAATGTCCGAAAACCCTGCTCCGGTATTCCGTCAAACCGTTGTCCCGTCCAAGTTCGATCGGCTGTCAGGGCAGAGCGTAAGCTTTCTAGAAAAATTCGATTGTGGTCGGTAGTTCTGGCTGTGCCACATAGCGCAACAATCCGTTCCACTCGATTCGGATAAAGTACCCCCCAGTGATAAGCTTGCTGCGCCCCCATCGACCAACCATAGATCATTGCCAATCGATCGATCCCAAATATTTGAGTTAATAACTGCGCCTGAACGCGAACATTATCTACATGGGTAAACCAAAAACCCTGCTCGGCAAATCCACAAGCGGGGTTGTTACTGGGCGAGGTCGATAACCCATTGCCAAACATATTCGGGATGATAATAAACCACCGCGTCGGATCGAGGATGCCGTCGGGTCGAATCAGCCAATCGATATCGGTATGTTGGGCACCATAAGAAGTTGGGTAGAGAATGACATTAGATCGATCGGCATTCAACTCTCCATAGGTTTGATAGACCAATTCAGCTTGAGGCAACGTTACGCCGCATTGCAACTCAAAGTTGGGCAATGTCAAGCATTTGGCACTACTCACGATCGCAGGGATTCTAAGTTGCTAACAATGCCCAGATTGACCGATACATATCCAGGATCGACTTTGGCAAAATGACTTTTTAATCGATCGTGTGCCGCAGGTAGAGCATGGAACGGAATCGAGGCATATAAGTGATGCTCGGCATGGAAAGGCATATTCCACATCAAAAAGCGCAGCGGCGCAAGGGTCAGAGTCGTGCGGGTATTAGTTAATGAATTGTCATCGAGAGTGCAACCCGTATGTTCGGCTAGCAGAATAAATCTCAAGATTGGTTGACCTATGGCTAGGGGCAGGAGCCAGTAAATCAGAAACCACGGCTGGGCATAAGCTACCGAAATCCCGATCGCGATCGCATAGACTAGTAGCTGCAATCTGGTCGATTGAATTACTTCCGCCCGCGCCGTTGCGGGAATATATTCGCATTCATCGATAATCCCCATCGCAATTCGACTATGCCCACGGATTTTGCCCCACCACCAAGGCAAGCCACTCAACTCTAATCCATAGCTCAACAGACTATCTGGGGTGCGATCGGTCAATTCTGGATCTTTACCAGGAATGCGGGTGTAGCGATGATGCCATTTGTGATACCGACGATAGAAGGTACTGTTATAAAAGGATAGTACCCCCGCCCACCAAGCCACAATGTCGTTAACTTGATTATTCGCAAATGCTGTCCGGTGACAGCACTCGTGCATGACAGCAAACATCGCCGCCAAGCTAAATCCATAAACTATTAACAAGGGAATCGCCAATGGATTCATTACCCATAAATAACCACTAACTGCCATCACCGCCAAATGTCTGCCCAATCGTAAGTACCCTTGCAGATCCGAACGAGTATTTAAGCGGCTAAGTTCGTCAGCGGCTAAGATGCGATCGGGTTTGATGACTTCGGATCCGATCGCCTCAGAGGATGATAGTAGATTGGCTGTCATATCCAATTGGGATGTAGAAAGTAAGTAAAATTTTGAGATTTTCCACGGCATATGATTATATCTCGCGATGCATTCATCGTGTTGTAGTCAGAGATACGATCTACTTCTGGCTGATGATTTCGATCGGTTACAAGGCTCGATCGAGTTTCAGATCTTACTTTAACCGATGCAGCAGTCGCCATATCGGTTGGGACACAAACAAGGGCTTTTTGGAAAAGCCCTTGTTTGTAGCGGCACTATTCTCGCTGTTTAATCTTCCTGGCGGTTGCCATAAATAATGACCGTATCGATCGACTTCGAGCTTCCGTAGTCAGAAATACAAAAATAGCTCGATCGAAACCCTACTGTGACTAAATAGCCTCACACTATTTTAGGCATTCTATGAGCGATCGATATCCAGTCATCATTATCGGTGGCGGACAGGCAGGACTATCCATGAGTTATTGTCTCAAACAACGCGGCATCGACCACATCATCTTTGAAAAACATACCATCGGGCATGAATGGCGATCGAGGCGGTGGGATAGTTTTTGTTTGGTAACTCCCAATTGGCAATGTCAACTTCCAGGCTACCCCTATCCTGGTAACGATCCGGATGGATTTATGCTCAAAGATGAGATCGTCAAATATCTTCAAGACTACGCTACTAGCTTCGATGCACCGATAAAAGCAGGAGTGACGGTAACTAAAGTTCAGCAGACAGAAACGGGGTTATATGCCGTTAGCACCTCGATCGGTGAGTATACAGCCGATCGCGTCATTATTGCCGTTAGCGGCTACCATACGCCCAAAATACCCCGACTGGCGGAACGTTTGCCCGCATCTATTCATCAACTCCATTCCTCAGCGTATAAAAATCCCGAATCTTTGCCAGCAGGGAGCGTGTTAGTCGTGGGTACGGGACAATCTGGCTGTCAGATTGCTGAAGATCTGCATCTGGCGGGGCGACAGGTGCATTTATGTGTTGGTGGCGCACCAAGATCGCCGCGTTTGTATCGGGGCAAGGATGCGGTAGAATGGCTCGATCGGATGGGCTATTATGATATTTCCATCGACGAACATCCCAAGAAAGAAACGGCGCGCAGTAATACCAATCATTACCTCACTGGACGCGATGGCGGACGCGAAATCGACCTGCGGAAGTTTGCTTTGCAAGGGATGAAATTACACGGACGATTGAAATCGATCGAGGATGGTAAACTGAAGTTTCAAGATGATTTAAGTCAAAATCTCGATCGAGCTGATGCCGTTGCTGAAAATATCAAAAAAAACATCGATCGATATATAGAAACAGCCGGAATTGAAGCTCCGATCGAATCACCATATCAACCAGTTTGGCAACCGGAAAGTCCAGAATTAAATTTAGATTTAGCAGCGGCTAATATTCGGGCAGTAATTTGGTCTACCGGATTTCAAACCGACTTTAGCTGGATCGATCTGCCCGTGTTTAATGGTAGTGGCTATCCGCATTACGATCGCGGCATTACTAATTTAGCTGGCTGTTATTTTATCGGACTGCCGTGGCTGTATACGTGGGGTTCGGCACGGTTTTCGGGTGTAGCTCGCGATGCAAATTATATCGCCGAACATATTGCTATCAAAGAGAAGGTCGTTACCGCTGGTAATTGGAGTATCGTCAATGAATTTTTACTCGGTTCGTAGTCTCGGATACAACTTTATTTAAAATCTAGCGATTTTTATAAGTGTCGAATTCGATCGGTATTTTAGAGATATTATAGATAGCTGACTATTCATAATGTTAGATATCCTCACTTGGTATTTGACGATACAAACTTAGCAGTCGATCGAACGTTAGGCTGGTATTAATCTTGACAACCAGAACGGAGCAGAGCCTCATGCCAGAAGTTACGATACCCGCTCACAAGACTGGGGATTTTCTAGTCGATTACGAAGAAAAAGTTTTCCCCGATGTCCAAGCCGAACCTGGTGAGAAAGCGTTAGTGACATTTCATACGGTGGCATTTGAAGGATCGATCGG
>NZ_JANYJC010000263.1 GCF_025361915.1 Chamaesiphon sp. GL140_3_metabinner_50 | reverse complement strand
GGCGAACCAGACAGTACGGTGTCGATCGACAAAGTATTCTTACTTGAAAATAATGGTAGCATTCAGATCGGTCAACCATTAGTTGCTGGTGTCACTGTCGAAGGTACCATCATGCGCCATTATCGTGCGCGCAAAATTATCGTCTACAAAATGCAGCCCAAAAAGAAAACCCGTAAAAAACGCGGTCACCGTCAAGAAATGACTCGGATGATGGTTGATTCGATTAGTGTCAACGGTGCCGTTATCGCCACGGCTGAAGCTGTTGCAGTTGCAGTTTAGGAACTTACACTTAGTTGGTTCTCAGTGGATCGCCCCCAGCCCCTTCCAGGAAGGGAGCGATAGTAATATAATTTTAGTAATCCGAGGTAATTATGGCTTCTAAGAAGGGTACGGGTAGTACTAGAAACGGCAGAGACTCAAATGCCCAGAGATTGGGTGTCAAAAAGTATGGTGGTGAAGTAGTCAAAGCTGGCAACATCATCGTTCGTCAACGCGGTTCGTCTTTCCACGTTGGCAATAATGTCGGTTTGGGTAAAGACTATACCATCTACGCTCTAGTTGATGGTGTTGTCACTTTCGAGCGCAGAGGCAAAAACGGTAAAAAAATTAGCGTTTACCCAGTCGCTGTCGCAGCTTAGAAATATTATTTAATTTAGAGATCGAATCGGGATATATCTTAGGATGTATCCCGATTTTGAGCTGAAGATCCCAAGTATGCTGGCATCGAGAATTTTCAAACATTCTGCTAAGAAGATGCTCCGCAAACGAGGTAGAATATAAAGCATCAGTCTGGTAAACAGTGTCAAATTTTCAGACATCTGTTAGAGACCGAATTGGCTCAAGTTAAGGCTGTACCTGACAGCAAGCTTACCCCAATGCAAACGGCGACGGTCAGAGTGCTAGTTTCTAGATACCAAACCTCTTGGCGATCGCTGTTGAACTCACCAATCATCAGCTTTAACTAAACTAGCTATGCTCGATCCTAACCTGGACGAAATCCAGTTATTACCAGAAGAATATGCCCGCTATTCGCGGCATCTCATTCTCCCAGAAGTCGGTCTAGACGGTCAAAAACGCCTCAAAGCCGCCAGTGTTCTGTGCGTCGGTACGGGGGGACTCGGTTCGCCGTTGTTACTCTATTTGGCGGCGGCTGGTGTCGGTCGGCTGGGCATTGTCGATTTTGATGTGGTAGATCATTCCAACCTCCAGCGTCAGGTCATTCACGGTACCTCTTGGGTGGGCAAACCCAAAATTGAATCGGCGAAAAACCGGATTCATGAAATCAATCCTTACTGTCAAGTAGACCTCTACGAAACAGCTTTGAGTGCTGATAATGCGCTCGATATTATGCGTCCATACGATATCGTCGTCGATGGGACAGATAACTTCCCCACGCGCTATCTGGTTAACGATGCTTGTGTTTTATTAGATAAGCCCAATGTGTATGGGTCGATTTTCCGATTTGAAGGACAGGCGACAGTCTTTAACTATCAGGGTGGGCCAAACTATCGCGATTTGTATCCAGAACCCCCGCCACCAGGAATGGTACCTTCGTGTGCTGAAGGTGGTGTTTTAGGTATCCTCTGTGGCATTATCGGGGTGATTCAGGCAACGGAAACAGTCAAGATTATTCTCGGTCAAGGAACGACACTTAGCGGTCGGTTGGTGTTATATAATGCCCTAGAAATGAAGTTCCGCGAGCTGAAATTACGCCCGAACCCCGTGCGTCCGGTGATTGAGAAATTAATCGATTACGAAATGTTCTGTGGAATTCCTCAAGCGAAAGCGGCTGAAGCCGAGCAACAAAGTATGTTAGCAGAAATGACAGTGACGGAACTCAAAGCCTTAATCGATAGCGGTGCTGATGATTTTGTCCTGATTGACGTTCGCAACCCGAACGAGTACGATATTGCCAAAATTCCTGGCTCGATTTTGATTCCGCTACCAGACATCGAGCAGGGTAAAGGCATCGAGCAGGTTAAAGCCGCTCTGAATGGTCATCGCCTCATCGCTCATTGTAAAATGGGCGGACGCTCGGCGAAAGCTCTGTCTATTCTCAAGGAAGCTGGGATTGAGGGGACTAATGTTAAAGGTGGCATTCAGGCTTGGAGTCGCGAAGTCGATGCTTCGGTACTGGAATATTAAGTTAGGTTGACATTTGTCTAAAAATGTGCAGCAAATTGCTGAAAACAGCTAAGGTGATTTTCGATCGAGAATATACCGTCTGAACTATGATTTATCTGATAAATATGATGGACTTTGACGATCGGACAGCAGTCCATCACAGTCTATCAGTCGATCGTGCTAATCAAAGTTCAGACAATATTATGGGAGAATTTCCAGAAATCACTTAATTATTTATAATGTAAATATATCTCTCGATCGATCCTAAATGCTAGCAGTCGATCGAGAGATATATTTTTTTGGAGAGGTAAGATCGCGATTGATGAATATAAGTTGCAGATGCTTGACAGCAACTGTCGATCGTATCTAGCTTGAAGATAGGGCTTAATTAAAACTAGGTGATATGGGCGATTCAAAACGGCGGAAAGAACAAGGAACACCCGAATCGAAGCGAATTGTCTCGTGGTTGCCACTGACGACGACACAATCGTCGGAATTTGTGCGAGTTAGCACTCAGGGAGCTTGGATTGGGATTGGGTTGCTAGTATTTGGGTGGTTGATGGTGCGGGGGATCGGGCCGAGCTTGGGCTGGTGGAAAATTGTGGGTTAATATGGTGTCAAGTACGGCGATTGGGGTAGCGGTCGAGACTACCTCACCTAATTAGAAATGTCATAATAAATATGGGTATGTGCCCATTCACCTCTAATTAATTAGTGCGTTCGATCGGCTATGAACTCCTCAGAACAGTCCTTAACTCGCTCCTATAGCCAGGAAGATGTCCAACAAATTTTGAACATTGCGCTGGCTCAACATCCTAGTGCCGATACTGAATTGTCTTACGCTCAGTTATTAGAAATAGCTGACGAATTACGGATTGCACCGGGTACGCTCAAGCTGGCTGAAACTACCTGGCTGACTCAGCAAGGCGATAGTGCCAAGCTGCAAAAATTCGATTCCTATCGTCGATCGAAGTTTCAAGATAAATTTGGTAAATATGCAATTACCAATACGTGTTTGGTCGCCTTGAATTTTTTGACAGGGTTTGGAATTCCGTGGTCTTTATATGTGTTAATTTTCTGGGGTATGGGTGTCGGGTTAGATGCCTGGAAATTATTTTATCAGCGTCGAGGTGAAGCTTACGATCGCGCTTTCCAAAATTGGCAACGCAAGCAAAAAATTCAGAAATCGATTACGGGATTAATTGATAAATTAGTATAGTATGCTAGCCGCTAAGATCGTAGATAGACACTGGCGACAACAGTTGTTGTGGCTAATGTTTTGGATAATTTTGGGGGCTGTGTTACGATTTGCTAATTTAGATGGTAAACCCCCGTGGGCTGATGAATTTAGAACGCTGGTATTGAGCCTGGGCAATAGTTTCCAATCGGTACCACTCGATCGAACGATCGATTCATCAGAGTTACTCGCACCATTAATTCCCAATCCCAGCGTGACATTGGGTGATATTATTCAGCGAGTATCGATCGAAGATCGCCAGCCGCCAATTTATTTTGGGCTAGCATTTTTGTGGATGAAATTATTTGCCACCGATGGTGGTTTAGTCAGTTTGTGGGGTGCGAGAGCTTTACCCGCACTCATCGGGGTTCTAACAATTCCGTGCGCGTATATAGCCAGTTATTTAACCTTTAGATCGCGTCAAGATGACAGCAAAATGGCACGATCGATCGCCAATCTGACAGCGGCGATGTTAGCTGTTTCGCCCTATGGTGTATTTATCGCTCAAGAAGCGCGTCATTATAGTTTAGCGATCTTATGGACGATCGTTGTTATTAATTGTCTGGCGATCGCCTGTAGATATTTAACTAGCGCACAAAATTTACCCATCCCCCTGATGACGATCTGGGTGAGTGCCAACATTTTGGGGATGGGAACGCATTACTTATTTGGGATCGCGCTGCTGGCGCAAGCTGTCGTATTAGTATTTGTCTGGTGGCGACAAATTTGCCAACCCCCGCCGCCAGCCACTTGCATGATGGCGAAAAAAAGGCGATTGCAGCCGAAATGGTGGCAATTAATCGTAGCAATTTTGAGTACGATCGCGGGGATGTCTGTCTGGCTGTGGCTGTTAATTACGACTGTCGATCGCACTTTACCTGGCTGGATCGATAATGCACCTCATAAATCGATCGAAATCTTAAACCCTTTTTTCCAAATCGTCGGTGCGTCGATCTCGATGATGTCATTATTATTAGTAGAAGTGACAGAATTACCCACGCTGTCGATTTTTTCAGATAATCCGATCGATCTTAATATTCCGATCGTCATTGGCTCGGCGATTTTGATGCTAATCTTTTTTGTCTGGGTGACACCAATGCTCGATCGTGGGATTGGGATGCAGCTCAGACAGCCACAGTTTCAGATCGAGACGATGGCAATCGTGACATTTACCACGAGCGCGATCGGGTTATATTTACTCTTACCCTGGCTGACTGGGGTAGATATCACGCGCGGCGCACGGTATCACTTTGTTTATTTTCCAGGCATTGTGATGCTCGTTGGGTTGGGATTAGCGAGTTGTTGGTACAGCAAACCGTCGATCGCCAAATGGATATCGGGAACGCGCGCAGTTAAAATTGTACTATTAATGGGATTGGTAAGTAGTGCGATCGTCGCGGGCAATTATGGTTATCACAAATATTATCGCACCGAACAAATCGTGCCGATGATTCAGCAATCCGCACCGATTCCCGTACTAATTGCTACAACACACAATAGTCTGATTCAGGTAGGGGAAATGATGGGATTAGCCTGGGAACTCCAGCAAGCAGATCCGATGGTTGGCATAATATCTCCCACAGAGCGGTTACGATCTTTACCAGTAGCCGCTGTGAAAGAAAAACCAGGTGTTACCACTAAATTTCTGTTAGCCAGTCAATCTCAGAAATTTTGCGAGCGAGATTGTGCTGCAACTAAACTACTTCGCCAAACTGTCGAGCGGTTTTCTGGATCGATCGATCTGTGGCTAGTTAATTTCTATGCGCCGACTAGCTTACCGCCAACGTGCGATCGAGACAAAAAAAAGTTTACTAAGGGCGTTTATGGCTATAAATATCAACTCTATCACTGCCAACCGATTCGGGACAATGCTTCTTGAGCGATCGTGTTAGCTATTTGCTACCATTACAAACATTAGTAAAATAACTAGTTTATTTACATCAAAATACGCTTGACATACCTGAAAATTTAGGGTATGCTTTTGGAGAAAGTAAATGTTTAATAGCATTACCGATTGTCTTAAACCCCCTATTTCTCGAAGTAATCTAGCTCAAAAAGTTAGTCAGCTAAAATATAGTTTCAACTGAGTATTTGGCACAAAAACCCTGGTTCCGATTGGAAACCGGGGTTTTTCGATTTATCACATTGCAATTATGTCGAACGTAGCAATTCCAGAATTAATCCAGCAGATGTTGACACCGGATTTTTATCCTCATCCGGTAACGATGCCGATTCAATTAATGCAAACTCATGCATCAATTGTTTTACTGACAGGAAAATTTGCGTACAAGCTCAAGAAACCAGTTAATTTTGGCTTCTTAGATTACTCAACTATCTCCAAACGCCAACACTTTTGTCATGAAGAAATTCGACTCAATCAACGTGGTGCCAAAGAGTTGTATTTAGAAGTAGTAGCGATCGGCAAGCAAGGCAATAAATACTATCTGGGTAATCATGGCGAGATTGTAGACTATGCTGTCAAAATGGTGCAATTTCCGCAGAAAACATTACTCAGCAATATGTTTGAAGCTGGGACGATGACGATCGCCCAAATCGAAGAAATGGGCACGGTTGTAGCGCAGTTTCATGCTAACGCCCAGACGAATGACTATATTAGTAGCTTTGGCGAAGTAGAACGGGTTCGACAATCGATTGACGATAACTATCGCCAGACCGAACCATATATCGGACTAGCTCAGACTCAACAGCAATTTACCGAAACTAAAGCATACACAGATCGATTCTTACTAGAACGCGATCGGTTATTTAACGAACGTCGAACTGGCGGATTTATTCGCGAATGTCATGGCGATTTACACTTGCGAAATATCTGTTTGTGGCAATCTAAAATTTTACTATTTGATTGCATCGAATTTAACGAACCATTTCGCTATGTCGATACCATGCATGATATCGCTTTTGCCGTGATGGATTTAGAAGCTAGAGGACGTAAAGATTTTGCCAATCGGTTTTTAAATACCTACGCCGAACAAACAGGCGATTGGGAAGGATTGCAAGTATTACCCTTTTATCTCAGCCGTCAGGCGTATGTACGAGCGAAAGTAACATCCTTTCTACTCGACGATCCGGCAATCTCCGCGACAGATCGCCAAGCCGCAGCCAAAACAGCGGGAGACTATTACCATCGAGCTTGGGCATATACGCAGCATCCAACCCCGCCAAAATTGATAATGCTATCGGGGTTATCGGGGGCTGGTAAAAGTACTTTAGGTAAACGCATCGCGATGGCATTAGGCGGCGTACATCTGCGCTCCGATGCGGTACGTAAGCATTTGGGTGGGATCTCACTTTTAAGCAAAGGCGATGCGAGTTTGTATACGCCCGAAATGACAGCAAAAACCTATCAGCGGGTGTTAGAACTGGGGGCAAAATTAGCACTACAGGGCTTTACTGTGATTTTGGATGCAAAGTACGATTGCCGCGATTTACGTGCCGCCGTGGTCAATTTAGCCGTCGATCGCGGGATTCCCTTGCAGATAATTCATTGCACAGCACCTGAAGCCGTATTGCGCGATCGGCTGGCACATCGCACCGGAGATATTGCTGATGCGACGGTAGACTTACTCGCCAGTCAGCAAGCCGCTTGGGAAGATTTTACCCCAGCAGAACGCAGCTATGTCACCACGATCGATACTACTCAGGATCTGGAGATCGCGATCCGTCAACTTCACGATCGATAACACCGGATATCTTTGCGGCGGAAAATACTTATAAAATAATAATATCCACCCGATCGGCTCCAACCGACAAGGATACTCTAGCGACATCAGTTTATAGGCAAAATTGTGACAGAATCTACAGATCGAGATATCCAAGAATTAAAAAATGCGATCGAGCAAAATAGTCAAGCGATCGCCGATCTGACATCCTCGATCTCCGGATTGCGGGAAGAAGTGCGAGTGGGATTTACCAAAATGGAAGGGCGAATTAATAATATCGAAACGAAGCTCGATGGCAAGGTTGAATTTATTAAATCGGAACTGAGAATTGTCGATGTCAAGCTGGAAGAACGAACTAGAATGGGCTTTTGGGGGATTTTAGTTCGCGGAGTTCCCATCTTGGTATTAGTTGGGTTATTTGTTGCTTTTCTACTATCTTAACGTCAGTTCGGGAATCCTTGTCCCGCTTGATGACTCCTGGCTTCGTTCCTGCACCGCCCTCAAATGAATTTGGGGCTAATAGCCCGAACTTCCAGTTCAGGGCGGTGTAGGAACGAAGCAAATCAATTTTCCTCCCGTTAAATTATGCTAGTAGCGAAGCAAACCCCGCTAAAACACTAGAAATTCCACAGCAATTAATCTTCGAGTTCCCAGAGATCTTTAGGTGTATCGGGATCGATCGGACGTTTGAGATGCACGATTAGGACTAATTGAGCTAGTAACTCAATTGTAGGTTGAGTATCGAACCACTCGATCGCTAGTTGTCCATCGCGATCGACTGCAAAATAGTTAAACTCATTCCACTCGGTGATATTCCGATCGAGAATGACGATCGTTTCAGTCGATGTACCGACTAGTTTGGGCGGTAGAGTATCTTTATTGCCCAGAATCGCCACCGGATTTTCGGTTTTACACAGCACGCCCCAACCGGGTAGGCTCACCCAACCAGCCGCCCACGTACTCCGCACGATTTGGAAAGATCCAGTACTAGCCATTTGCGGTACATCAGCTAAAGAGCTACTCGCGATCGGAAATTCTCCCGCGAGTGCGATCGTCCGTGGTAACTCTTCGTCTGCTTGCAATCGGTACACTGGCAGAGCTGGAGCGGGCTTTTGGGGCGGTGCGGTGAGGGCTGTCAGTAATTTTTCAATCTGATTGCGGGCACTTTGACTGTGAGCAAACATCAATCCGCGTGCGATTAGCCGGGTTTTTTCAGTCAGATCGCCTTGTTGCTTGATATATCGCCAATACTGATAAGCAACAGCATCGCCGGGATGGTGGGTAAAACCCGCTGGAGGCTGCTGCATGTAAGAAAATTCTTTAAATGCCTTGGCGACTTCTTTCGAGCCTTCAGAGTCAATATTGCGGTTGAACAGATAGTCGGCTGTTGACGCACGATCTTCTTGAGACAGAATGCGTAGCTCGTAGAGACTATCGCTACCCATGCGTTGGTAGTGAGTTTCTGTGGCTGGAGCTACCCCAACTTTAATCATGCTATCAAAAACTTGAGCACCAACAATAATTTGATTTTGCTGGATCGGCTCAAATCCAGTCGCTTCAAAAATCTCTTGGGGTTTGAGTCCAGCTTTTTGGAGTTGCTGGCAAGCTTTACCCCATTCTACCCAGTTGCGCTCCTTGCGCCGCAACATCAGCAGGAGTGCGTCGGTATCGATGGGTGGTTGGTTGTCAGTGAGTTCAGTCATGATTTAGGTCTTATCGTTGGCGTAGTCTACCGAAGGTAATCGATAGATCTCTTAGTATCTTCATGTTGGCACAATCTGTGGCAACGATCGCCGATCGAATTAGTCGGGCATAGACCGAATTACCTTTTTGGGCTATATTTTATGAGTCGATACCCTCCTTTAGGCATTAGGCTTGAAGAGCTAGCAGCGTAATCGATCGATACTGTCTTTATCGCGAACCATTCTGTAATTAATGCATCAACAATTTACACTCGCTCTGTTGGGGATTAGTATCGCTACGCCCTTAATTCCAATTGTCCCCGTACTTGCATCACCACAGATTGCCACAAATCCGATCGTTTCTAAAGATTTTGCGATCGATCGAGTCGTGCAGATCGAGACACGATCGGGACAAGGTTCGGGAGTAATCATTAAACGGATCGGCAATACCTATACGATTTTAACTGCCGCCCATGTGGTGAATAATCTCTACAACCTGCCTGTGGCAGTTACTACACCCGATCGTCAACAATATACGATCGCGCCGAGTGAGGTGAAAATTGCCCCAAATTCACTCGATTTAGCTACCCTGACTTTTCAGAGCGATCGTAACTATACCGTTGCCGAACTTGGTAATTCTAGTAACATCGCCAGAGGCGAACGAATTTTTGCAGCGGGTTTTCAGGTTAAGTCATTACGATTTTATCCCGGTACGGTTGTCGCGATCGGTCGTCAAGATTGCGATCGCGGCTATGGATTGGCAATTGGCAATGCCGAGATTTTGCCAGGAATGAGCGGTGGTGGTTTATTTAATGAAGCGGGTAATTTAATTGGCATTAACGGTAAAAGTGTCGGCACGATCGATCCGAATATCGATCGATCTGGCAATCGCGAACGAGTCAAACCCGTGAGTGGACTGGCAATTCCGATCGATACCTTTACCCAAATCGCCAGTCAGCTAAATGTCGAGATCGAGCGACAAAATCCAGTCCCCAAATCGTCGCAGCCCACAGCCGACGATTTTTTTATCGCCGCTCAAGAAAAATCTCAAAAGGGCGACTATCAAAATGCGATCGCCGACTATAATCGCGCTCTGGTACTCAATCCCCAATTTGATGAAATCTATTTCCGGCGCGGGATTGCCCGAAGTTTGACTAAAGATTGGCAAGGAGCTGAAGCCGACTACACGCGCGCCATCGAAGTTAAGCCCCAACATGCCGAGGCATATCTCCATCGCGGTAACAGCCGCAATTTGCTGGCTAATTGGCAAGGTGCCAAATCCGACTTCGATCTGGCAATCACCCTCGAACCCAACATTTCATCAGCTTATGTCGGGCGGGGAGTTGCCTGGTGTGAATTAAAAAATTGTCAAAGTGCATTAAAAGATTACGATCGCGCGATCGCACTCACTCCTGACGAGGCTGAGACCTATACCCGTCGCGCCTTTGCCTACCATCAACTCGGCGACAATCGCAGCGCAGTGGCAAGTTATGTCACCGCCGCCGAACTGTATCAAAAACAAGGCAAAGACAGTCAGTATTTAGAGACAGTCCAGAAAATTAAGCAGCTAGTTAAGGGGTAGGAGATGGGAGTAAGAAGTAAGGAGTAAGAAGTGTAATTACTTCTAAAGCCTATTCCCTATTCCCTATCCCCTATCCCCTAAATTACGGCACAATTGAAAATGTTCAGTTATGCTAGGGATACTAATTAAGTGTAAAAGCGATCGCCGTATATGCGGAAACTGTTAATCTTGTGCCTATTCTGTCTGGGCATCGGGTTCGCCATCTCCAACTTCCAAGGATTGGCAACCACTGGAGAATTTGACTCCCTAGTTATTGACTTTAAAGAGAATATTGCATCCACCGAAATCGATCGACAATTGCAGGTGTTGACAGGGGAATATCACCTGGCACCGCGCCTGAATAGTCAATTTTCTCAATCCGAACAGACATATACCGTCAAAGGCGATCGCGCATTACTCGACAAATTGCGGGCATCGAGCCTCAGTCAAGATGTAGAAGCGATCGAGCCTAACTATATCTATCGTGCCACAGTTGCGCCCAACGACCCGCAATATAGCAAGCAGTGGCACTTACACAACATTCACGCCGAACAAGCATGGGAAGAAAATCGCGGTAAAGGCATTACTGTCGCCATTATCGATACTGGTGTCAGCCAAGTTCCCGACTTAGCCCAAACCGAATTTGTAGCGGGTTACGATTTTGTCAACAACAAAGTTAACGCCGACGATGACAACGGACACGGCACCCACGTAGCGGGCACTGTCGCCCAATCTACCAACAATAACTACGGTGTGGCGGGAGTAGCTTACGAAGCTAAAATCATGCCCCTCAAGGTCTTATCAGGTAGCGGTGGCGGGACAGTTAGCGATATTGCTGAAGCAATTAGATTTGCCGCCGATAACAAAGCCGATGTCATTAATATGAGTCTCGGCGGTGGCGGCGAAAGCCAAGTTATGAAAGATGCGATCGAGTATGCCTACAAGAAAGGTGTCGTCATCGTCGCCGCAGCGGGTAATGAAAACCGAGATTCGGCATCGTATCCCGCGCGCTATGCTCGTGTGATTAGCGTTGCCGCCATCGACGCTCAAGGCGAGAAAGCCGAATTTTCTAACTATGGCGCAGGTGTAGATATCTCCGCTCCTGGTGGCGGTAATGGTAGTAAAATCTGGCAAGAAACGATCGATCCTAGTACCAATCTGCCAGTAATTGCTGGCTTCCAAGGTACGAGTATGGCTGCTCCGCACGTTGCAGGTGTCGTCGCGCTGATTAAGTCTACAGGCGTAACAGCTCCCGATGAAGTCTTAGCCGTATTGCAGCAATCGGTTCGCAAAATTGATACCGATCCGCAAAACTATTATGGTGCGGGACATTTAGATGCTGCTGCGGCAGTCAAACTCGCCCAAAAAGGTAAAATTACCTTTAATGATTTCTTCCGGTGGTTGCGCGATAATGGTTATCTCAACCTCAAATTCTGGATCGATGGTGGTGCGATCGCGCTATTGCCAAAAGTCGCAATGGTACTCGGATCTTATTTATTAGCCTTCTTGATTCGCAACTATCTTCCCTTTGGCTTACCACTATTTAGTGGTTTGATTGCGGGTAGCAGTGGGTTGTTTTTCCTCAAAGGTTTCTATATATTCGACTTACCTCAAGCACCATTTCGCGTTTTAGGTAGTTCGATTCCCGAACTTGGTAACGCAATTTCAGGTAATAGTATTCTCAACCCACTATTCGCTAGTGTCCTAATTCCGGTAGTATTACTAGTGGCTTGCTGGTCGCTTCCTCAAGGAAAATGGTTTGCAGTCGGTACTAGTTTGGGTGTAGCAGCTTGTCTATTTGTTAGTGCAGCAATCTCTCCAAGCGTTTGGTGGTTAGGCGACGGCGGGATGGCACGCGGTTTCTTGATAGTCAATGGATTGTTATGTTTTGGTTTAGCTAGATTCGCGGCGAGAGGAGATTCTCAAACAGTATGATTACGGTGATTGGTGGAATTGAGCATAAAGGTTTTGGTACTGGTGCTTGGGCATTGGTAGCCGAGGATGGTACTACTTACGAGTTACTAGATTGCCCTCGCGATTTACGCGAGGTAGGATTGCATGTCAAGGTGCAAGGGACATTAAACGATGATGTCATGACTCTAGCGATGATTGGTAAGGTTTTAAATGTTAATTCGTTTGAGATCTTATAAAACTAATCTTTGGTTGAATAACTAACAAGTATTCGACTTCTACAAGAAGTTGAATATTGTATACTTAGTGCTGGATCGAATAAAATTCGATCCAGCACTATTTGTTTTATATCCACCGCCATATCGGTTAGGACACAAACCCGACTTTTTGGAAAAGTCGGGTTTGTAGCTAGCACTATCTCACTGTCCTAATCGCCTTGGCGGTTGCTATATGTAGCGAAATTATTACCGATCGAGCCTACTATCCACTATTCACTATTCACCTCAATCGCCAAAACCCGATGAAATTAATCGCGATCGATTTTGAAACTGCCAATCGAGATCCTAATAGTGCTTGCGCTTTAGGTATCGTCCAAATCGAGAATGAAATCATTACCCACGAAGAAATTTTCCTAATTCGTCCCCCCTCATATCGCTTTGAATTCAGCCACATTCATGGCATTTTATGGGCTGATGTGGCTCAAGCTCCCACCTTTGGACAAGTCTGGACGAAAATTGCTACCAGAATCGAAACGGCGGATGCGCTAGTCGCTCACAATGCTAGTTTCGATCGGCGGGTACTTTATGCCTGCTGCGATTTATACCAAATTCCCCATCCCAAACAAAAGTTTATTTGCACGGTAGCCTTGGCGCGCCAACGTTGGAACCTCCATCCTACCAAGCTTCCCGATGTCTGCCGCTATCTAAACATCACTCTCAATCACCATCAAGCTCTCTCCGATGCGCGGGCTTGTGCCGAAATAGTTATTGCTGCATCGCCGCTCTAAAATACCCCTCAACTTAATTGAGCGACGATGCCATCTGCTAATAAAGTGCTATTGGTGAGCAGATCTTCAACGGTAATGCGTAACTGTCGATCGCGATCGACATTAAACATTACTTTTACTCGATCGACACCAGGATATCCGGCTGGCTCTAGTTTAGCAATACTCCGACCGCCATCGCGATCGTTTAAAGTTTTGACATCTTTCACCCCACCAGTTAAGCAGCGCGTAATTAAGCGATCTCCATCGAAATAAACTTCCGTCCCGCCAGTTGTGGCACCTAATTCGCCGATAATTAATTCGATACTAGGTTGATTTTCGCGCGATGCACCCAGAGTTAATTCGACAGGTGCCGACATTGGATAAGCTTGCCCAGACTGAATAATTGGATGCCAATTGTGAGCGTTGCGGCGTTTATCCCAATAGCGCACGCCATAACTATGATAGAGAAAATCTTGAACCTCTATGCCTTGGAGTAATTGTAAAGCACCGTGGGCGATCGCTTCAAATGGTTTCGATTGGCGCAGCTTACTCTCATCGAAATACTGACGCACCCAAGTTTGGACGGCGGGAATTTGTACCGTACCGCCAACTAATAGCACACCATCGATATCGGTAGTTTCGATGCCTTGTCGTCTGGCTTGTTGGATTACTTGCACCATCGATTCATCTAATCTGTCGAAAAATTGATGAGATCGTAAAATTTGCTCGAACCCATCGCGAGTCAGATTAAACTCATAACTATCGAAAGTGCGATCGTCAAAGTAGACTTCCGTTGCTTGAGTTTGCAAAGATAGCTGAATTTTGATCTTCTCCGCCAGCCTGGTAATTAATGGCGTTGCGGTTATCCCCTGCGCTTGCGCTAACTCCTGCGCCACCCAATTATCGATATCCGTTCCGCCCAAATTTTGCCCCGCCTTAGCAATTACTCTTGCTAACTGCGGCTGTTGGGTAGCCGCTTCGATCGATTTATCGCCCCACTTTAATAAGAAACCCAGCGGCTTTTTACCCTGCTGAACTTGCTTAGTTAATTGCACCAGCGATAAATCTAGCGTGCCCCCGCCAAAATCGAGGACTAACAGCGTTTCAGCCTCAGTCATGCCATATCCCAAGGCTGCCGCCGTTGGCTCGTCTAACAGGCGAATTCGTTCGACTGGAAGGGTTTCACACACCCCGCTCAACCAGTTGCGATACACCTCAAAACTATCGACGGGTACCGTTAATACTAGCGACTCGCCAACATCGGGGATCGACTGCTGCAACTGTTTGAGTATTCCAGTTAAAAATAGCTCGCCCACCCGCTCGAAAGTCATCGATACGCCATCTAATTCTGGCAAAAAGCCCTGAATCTCTGCACCAATGCCGCGCTTAAACCCTCGAAAATAACGATTGTCGCTCTGGAGATCTAACCCCCGATCGCGTACCATTTGACCTAGCAAGACTCGATCGGTACTTCCATCCTCGACATATACCAAGCTGGGAATCAACGCTGGATTCATGCCGCCAACGAGGGATAACCCTGGTAATGTCACCGTTTCGGCGGTTTGTGTCGCTGCATTCCAACGGCTGATGACGGTATTGCTAGTCCCAAAGTCGATCGCGATTGCCATAGAGGGTGGTGTAAGGGTGCTACTTATTTACACTACCACGACGGACATTATGGCGGGGATTGGTAATTTCGGATCTTGCATTACAACATAATTAGTAGTGTTTTAGTGAAGAGTGGATAGTGGATAGTGGATAGTCTTAGATCTGTAGGTTGGGTTGAAGAATGAAACTCAACAAGCTCACCCAAAGTTCCGTTCATCCCTTAGACGACATTTATGTCGGCTCAGATGCTCGGAACGAGAATCGTGCTGACAGGCGATAAATCAGGCAACTGCGATCGCAGTAAACCCTATTCCCTATTCCCTACCCCCTATCCCCTCACACCGCGATCGGTTCGTATTCAACTTGGGCGTATTGTCCCATCGGTTGGTATTCGGGCACTAACTTGTGCAGTGCAGCTACACACTCAGTGACATCGCATTCAGCCGCTGAGTCGAGTAAATTGGTGAGCTGGGGTGAAAGGTCTTTCCAGGCTAGTTTAGCCTCACGGGCGCAGAAAATCTTGGGGTGTCCGGTGGGAACAGCCGCATTACAGTCGATTAGTAGCTCTTCGTAGATTTTCTCGCCGGGACGCAAACCAGTCACCTCGATTTTGACATCTTTGAGTGGTTCTAAGCCGTGTAAGCGAATCATCTGGGCGGCTAAATCGTAAATTTTGACTGGTTCGCCCATATCCAGTACAAATACTTCACCACCTTTAGCCATCGCACCAGCTTGAATTACCAGCGTCGCAGCTTCGGGGATGGTCATAAAATAGCGCGTAATGTCTGTATGAGTCAACGTGATCGATTTACCCGCCGCAATCTGAGCGCGGAAGCGGGGGACGACAGAACCGCTGCTACCCAAAACGTTACCAAATCTTACCATCGTAAAGCAGGTACCGTGGTTGGGCAGATCGGCTAATCCTTGGAGTACCAATTCGGCTACACGTTTGGTAGCACCCATAATATTAGTCGGGCGCACGGCTTTATCGGTCGAGATCAGCACAAATTTGGGCACGCCGCAAGCGATCGCACATTTGGCAGCGGTCAGGGTACCATTGATATTGTTAATAATGCCCGAAACTGGATTTGCTTCGACGATCGGGACGTGCTTGTAAGCAGCGGCATGATAGATCGTGTCTACACTGTATTTTTCTAGAACTTGGGTTAAGGTGCGATCGTCAGTGACCGAACCCAGACAAGCAACTTTATGCAGATGGGGATAATTTTCGCCTAGCTCTAGATCCATCTGATAGAGCGCAAATTCATGTAGCTCGTAAATTATCAGCATTTTGGGCTGCTGCTTGGCAATTTGCCGACACAGTTCCGAACCGATCGAACCACCGCCCCCAGTAACTAATACTACCCGATCGGTCAGATCGTGCTGGAGTAATTCGGGTCGAGCGGCGATCGGTTTACGCCCTAATAAATCTTCAATATCGAGTTCGCGGACTTTATTAACAGAGACGTGACCGCTTAAAATTTCGGTAATGCTGGGGACTGTTTTGACAGATACGCCCAATACTTGCAGCTTTTGTAAAATATCGCGTTTGCGGTGTCCTTCGATCGAGGGCATTGCCAGCAAGATTTCTTCAAATCCGACATTGGCTTTTAACTTCAGCAATTCGGCTGGCGAATAGACCCTCATCCCTTGCACGTTGCGACCTTGGAGATAGGGATTATCATCGACAAACCCAATTACCCGTTTGCCATGTTCGCCAGCTAGAGCTTGCGCGAGGATACAGCCAGCACTCCCAGCCCCATAGATCGCGACCCCACTGATATCCTGACAAGGATAATTAATCTGGCGCATTCTCCCCAATGTCAATCGTACGCACAATCTAAATGCGATCGATAATATTAGTGCCAGCATTCCATTCATTAGCGGGATCGCAATCGGAATTACTGGGTTTACAAACAAGCCCGAAAGCGCGATCGTCGCGACAGTACTGGCACATACCGCCTTAGCGATCGAGAAGATAAATCCACCGTCAATGTATCGTAATACCTGCTGATAAATCCCAAAATACCAAAATAATCCAATCTCGATCCCGATCTGGGCGATCGTGAAATCACCCAAGTGTAGCATTTCCGCAGGAACGAGGTCGAACCCATACTCGAAGCCGATTGCTAACCCGATCGAGATCAGGAACAAACTGATATCGATTACCGTCAGGATCGTATACTTCTGATGATTGGAAAGCGCGTTAACAAGTTTTTCAAGAGTCGCTGCGGTAGCTTCAATACTCAACAAAGATCGGCTTTTAGTGGACATGATATTATGACACAATCGACGGTTTTTAACAAGTTCAAATCAAAGGTAGATTTAATCTAAAATTTGATTTTTGACCTTTGCTAATTCGATGGCAATTAGCATTGTCTTGTGGTGTAAGAGATTGAATTACGAGCGGATTGACGCAATCGAAACTCAGGATTTTTGGTAACTTAAAATGCCAAAAATAAGATTTTACGAGCTGTGTCGATAGATCTAAAGTATATTTTTTCGCCTCAAATGTACTCAGCCAAATCTCTGAACTTGGCAGACAGAGGCTCAAAACAACCGATCGATCGTCAGGATGTTTAAATATTCGAGCGACACATGCGTAAATTCAACCGATGGATAAAACGAGCCTGCCCGACTCTCGATTGTTGTGTAAACTTATAATAAATAATCAACTTCTCTCGATTTGGAAATTTGCACTAAAATATTAGTGTGTTAACTTTTTCGTTGAGGAGTGTACTAAGGAAACCCATGAACCAAAAAAATCAGAAATCACAGATCGAACGCGCACAGATCGGTCGAATTGCATCATTATTGCTAGGTTCGATCGTTACAGGTGTACTGGTCGCCATCTCGCCAGCAACAGCCGCACCAAATAATAGTTCGTTAAATAAAGTTGCTGCCACTGCGCCGTTAGCCAACACCATTAAACCAACTACAACCGCGCCCGCCGCAATTCCAGCCACGAACAAAGTAGCACAAGCTAGCGATGTCGCTGGCAACTGGGCAGAACCTTTCATTAAAGTTTTAGTCGAAAAAGATATCATCAAGGGCTATCCAGATGGTACCTTCAGACCCGACCAACCGATCACGCGGGCTGAATTTGCCGCCTTACTAAACAAAGCCTTCGATCTCAAACCAATTCGGGCTGGGCGCAAATTTAAAGATGTCCCTTCAAATTATTGGGCGGCTGAGGTCATCCAAAAAGCTTATCGGAGTGGATTTTTGGCTGGATATCCAGGCAGCTTCGGCCCCAAGCAAAACCTCTTACGGATTCAAGGTTTAGTTTCGTTAGTCAATGGTAGCAAACTCGAACCTAGTGGCACATTAGACCTTAACAGCGTCTTTGGTGATGCCGCTCAAGTTCCTAGCTACGGTAACAACGCACTGGTAGCCGCCACTCAAAAATGTATCGCGGTTAGTGTCGAATACGATAGCTCCAAGCTTCCTGGTGGTAACTTCGGCCCCAACACCATTGCGACTCGTGCCGATGTTGCTGCATACATTCACCAAGTATTGGTCGGTGCTGGCAGGTTGACTGCACTAGACAAATCTAGCCCTGCTAACAAATACATCGCATCTTGTCCTCAAGGTGTATATGTCACCACTATTACTGGTGTCGATAATCCCGCACCACGTACAGCCATAACTGCTGACGAGGCAATCGCCAAATTAGGCATTCCCGGTCAAGTCCCCGACATCGCTAGCCGTGGTGGCGTAAGTACTTTCCCTGTAGGCGGTTTGGGCACTCCAACAGCTTTTGGTGCTAATACTGGCTTCTTCCTCGGTGCGGGTTACCAAAACCAAACTCGCCCGAATATTTACAGCAATCCCAATCTGCCTAACGCTGCCAATGCTACAGCAGCAGATAAGGTCAAAGGCCAAGAAACCTACGCCTATTCCGTCGGTCTTGGTTTAGGCGATGCTCGCAACTTCTTGGGCTTAGAAACTGTCGCTACTACCTACAATCGCCAAGGTGGTAATTCTTTTGAAAACGGTGGGATCAGCTTTAAAGTTCATAAATTGCTAGGTGATAACTTTGCGATCGCAGGTGGCTATGAAAATGCGATTACCTTCGGTAGTAATTCCGGCGGTTTTGGCAATCGCGATGGTGGTGTCAATGGCGGTCGGACTGGCTACGGTGTCGCTAGCCTCATCCTTAACCCCGATCCAAATCAAGGCTTCTTCAGCAACACTACCCTCTCTGTAGGTGCTGGTGCTGGTCGGTTCCGGAATGTCGGCGATATTCGTCGGGGTAACGATACAATCAACGTCTTTGGCAGTATCGGTACGAAGTTATTCTCTAATGTTTCGCTAGTTGCTGACTGGAACGGTCAAGATCTGGGCGTTGGTTTACCTATTTCCATTCCTTTTGGTGGCGGTACATCCTTCCAAATCACTCCTGCACTGGTAGATCTAGTGAATCCCGAAACTGGTGGTTCGCGCTTTACTGTCAGCGGTGGTTTAGGGTTTAGTTTCTAACCTTTACTGACGTTAATTAGTTGCCCGATCGAAAGTTGACGAGCGATTCTCATTCTTTCGATCGGTATTATTCATCCCTTTCTTTACGATCGTCAACATGAAAATCTCTTCTTATTTATTAAGCGTGGGTGTTGTTGCTACCTTAGCAACGATCGCTCTCGCTCCAGCTCAAGCTCAAATCGGTAACGGTTCCGATAATGGCAACACCTTTAATTCGATTACCAACACTGGCGGTGGCGGTATCGTTGGCGGTGGCGAGCCATCTTATACCTCGACGAGTCAAAGTGCTGTCAATCAGTTTTCACAGTCGCTTACAGCCAATAGCGTTGGCGATGCAGCGACATTTGATGTCATCAATGGTGCCGCACCAGCACCACTAGTCGCCGCACTGTTACCTACTGGTGTTGCTGCCGATGGCGCGACAGGTAAAGCCGCAGTTAATCTAGCATCTACCGTTCAGGGAATGCGATCGGGTAATGGTAACATCAGTGCGACCAAGCTGAATGCTTCAGTTGGCGCGTACAATGAGTATGTCAAAGCTCTAGTCGGCGAAGTCGGCCCAGAGAAAGCCATTAACAGCGCACCAGCCGGACAAAAAGCTCTGCAAGGAGTTTTGGGTCAATTGATTCAAATTGCCAACCAATCGGCACCTGCACCTGCGTCTACTCCATCTGCGCCTACTCCACCCGTGCCTAGCACTCCATCTGCGCCTAGCACTCCATCTACGCCTAGCACTCCACCTGCACCTAGCACTCCAGATCCTACTACTCCACCGACCCCTAAATAGGATAATAACGCGATTATTTACTAATTAATTCGCAACTAACAGGAGTGAGAAAACATGTTTTCTCGCTCCTGTTCCCGTAAATATGTTCTGAAGGACTAGTGACGAGCGATTGCATCAAAATTAACAAATCGTTAACAGTAATCGTTTGCTAAATATATGCAGTCAAAATCGCGATCGTACTGCCGATTCTCTTGCAGAGAGGCTCCGCCAACGGGCGATTGGTGCTTTTTAACACCAACAAAAGAAAGTCAATTGCTACGATAAATATAGATAAGAAGATCGTCAGTAATGCGATAATAGATATCGATAACTTTTCCGGTGAGGAGTGCGCCAGGAAAACCATGAACCAGAATCATCAAGAACCCCGTCCCGGCAACATTCGGATCGATAGTCTCGCATTCTTACTCATTGGCTCGGTTTCTACCAGCATAGTTATTAATACCGGAGCGGTATTTGCCGAACCCATGCCTGTCGATGGCGGTAATTTATTATCTAAATTAACAGTGTCTGGCTCATTGGCTGAGGCTGTTAACGCCACCACCAATCCGACAACACTAGCAAATCGACCCACTAAAAAAGTCGCTCAGGCTAGCGATATAGCTGGTAATTGGGCAGAGCCATTTATTAAAGCACTAGTCGAAAAAGATATTATTAAAGGCTACCCCGACGGTACTTTTAAACCCGATCGACCTGTAACTAGAGCTGAGTTTGCCGCCTTATTAAACAGGGCTTTCGACCTTCAGCCAGTTCGCTCTCCAGCAAAATTTACAGATGTTGCGGCTAGGTATTGGGCGAGTGCGGTTATTCAAAAAGCTTATCAGAGTGGCTTTTTAGCTGGATACCCCAACGCTACCTTCGCACCCGATCGGCAAATTAATCGGATCGAGAGCATCGTCGCCCTCACTAATGGCAATAAATTCGCCCCCAGCGGTAACTTAGATCTCAATAGCGTCTATGGCGATGCCCAGCAAGTCCCCAGCTATGGGCAGAATGCGCTAATTGCTGCCACTCAGAAATGTATCGCGGTTGGTGTCGAATATGATAATTCCAAACTGCCTGGGGGCAACTTTGGCGCGCAGACAGTAGCGACTCGCGCCGATGTAGCCGCTTATATCCATCAAGTTTTAGTCAGTACGGGTAAATTAACCGCACTCGATAAGTCTAGCCCAGCTAATAAATACATCGCGGCTTGTCCTCAAGGCGCGTATGCGACTACCATTTCTGATGTTACGCCCAGAATTGCCGCTTTGAGTAACGACGAAGCAATTTCTAAACTTAGTGTAGTCGATCGACTGCCAGATCTGAGGGCGATTAATACCAACATCTATCCAGTTGGTGGTTTAACTACTCCTAGTGCCTTTGGGTTGAGCTGGGGAAATGTCTTTATTGGTGCCTCTTACCAAGCATCGACGCGGGCGGCTTTGTATATCGATCCGCCCAATACAGGTCAATCTAGAAAAGATGGTGCAGCTTACCTGGGTTTTGGTTTAGGCGATGCGCGGAACTTTATTGGGTTGGAAACAGTTGCCACATCTTACAGCACTATTTTTAGTGGTTTCCTCAAAAATAGTAGCCTCAGCTTCAAACTACACAAGCAGTTTGGTGATAACTTTGCGATCGCAGGTGGCTACGAAAATGCCGTGCTGTTGAGTCAAAATTTAGATGGCGGGCAGACGGGTTATGGTGTTGCCAGCTTTGTAGTCAATCCCGATGCCAATGTGGGCTTTTTTAGTAATACGACGATATCTGTCGGTGGTGGCGCAGGGCGATTCCGCAGCGTCGGCGATATTCGCAATGGTAAAAATGGCTATGGGGTATTTGGCAGTTTGGGTACGCGGTTATCGCCAAATTTCTCACTGGTTGCCGATTGGAACGGTCAAGATTTAAACGTGGGCTTACCAATTACGGTGTATTTAAGCGATAGTGCCACGATTCAATTGGTGCCATCGGTTGTCGATTTGGTTAATAAAGAAACTGGCGGTTCGCGGTTTACCATCAACGGGGGATTGGGTTTCCGGTTCTAAATTACTTTTTGCATTCATATTTATCGAGGTAATTAATCTAAATTATGAAACAGTTAACTTATCTATTCGCAATGGCTACGATCGCAATGCTGGCAAATAGTACCCCCGGATTAGCTCAAATCGCTGGTGGTAACGATAATGGTAGCGGCAAAGAAGCGATCTCTGCCCCGCTAGCTGGCAATCGTCAGACCGTTTACGCGCCGCAGAGTCAAACTGCTGTAAACCAGTTTTCCCAAGCCTTAACAGCCAATAGCGTCGGCGATGCAGCGACATTCGATGTCATCAATGGCAGTTCGCCAGCAACATTAGTTGCCGCATTGTTGCCCAGTGGTGTTGCGATAGATGGCGCAACTGGCAAAGCGGCGGCAAATCTAGCTACTACCATTCAAGGACTGCGGGCTGGAAATGGGAATATCGATGCTGTCAAGCTCAATGCCTCGGTGGTTGCCTACAATGAATATGTCAAAGCTCTAGTCGGCGAAGTCGGGGCTGATAAAGCGGTTAGCGGTGCGCCTACCGGACAAAAAGCCGTGCAGGGTTTGTTGACTCAATTGATTCGGGTTGCCAACCGAGCGGCGGCTAAATAGGTTTTAGGTTTTAGGTTTTGCATGTCTTAACTGCCTCGAAGCTCGATCGACATCCACCTGCGGTATACTGATGAGACTTGGTATTTTGTCGATGCTCCTTAACAATCGATCCGAATCCGCCAACAATAGTCGGAATTTAATCCCGACTTGAGCCGCTTTAACTTCATACCTGCTAATTTACCTTGGGAATCGATCTCCGCAGCTACGTATTTATCGATCGCTTGCAACTACAACATGCAGCATACTTGGGTACTGAAGCTCAGGGGTTTTTGCCATTGCCAGCGGATTCATCTTTGTGGATCGAGGTATCTCCAGGCATTGAAATCAATCAAATGATGGATATCGCCCTCAAATCTGCCCAGGTACGACCGGGGGTACAGATTATCGAGCGGTTATATGGATTAATGGAAATTCATGCCAGCTCTCAGGGCGACGTTCATGCCGCAGGGCAAGCGATTTTGGCTTATTTAGGGGTGCGTCAGTCAGATTGTCTCAAGCCGCGCGTTATTTCGAGTCGGATTATTCGGAATATTACCGCCCATCATACCCAGATGATCAATCGCAGTCGGCGGGGTAATATGATTCTGGCGGGACAAACTTTGTATGTATTAGAAGTAGAACCAGCGGCGTATGCCGCAATTGCGGCGAATGAGGCAGAGAAGTCGGCATTAATTAATATCCTCCAAATTTCGGCTGTGGGCGTGTTCGGGCGGTTGTATTTAGGTGGCGAAGAACGGGATATTAAAGCAGCCGAAGCCGGGATTTTAGCCGCATTAGAGAGCTTACCCGGTCGTCCTTTCCCCGAACGCAGGCAACAGGAGTAGGTAATGGGCGAGAGTGCGGAATCGGTGTTACGGCGCGGGGCGGTGGCATGGTTGGAGTGGCGAAAGCACCATGCTGTGCCCGATTTGAGCGGTACATGCTTAATGGATCTGAACTTGCGCGGGGCAGATTTGCATGGTGTCAATCTCCGCCGCGCCAATTTAAGCGATGCCAAGTTGGTGGCGGCAAAATTAGTCGCGGCAAATCTGAGTAGTGCTATTATCGATCGAGCCGATTTGGTAGATGCTGATTTAAGATCGATCGAAGCGATAGATCTTCAGGCAAAAGCTACGGATTTGCGGCGTGCGCAGCTTAGTGATGCCAATCTGATGGGGAGTAATTTTACCGATGCCGATTTGCGCTCTGCCGATTTGTCTGGCGTTAATGCGATCGCGATCGATTTTACCGCTGCCCAGTTACGGGGTGCCGATCTCGATCGGATAAATTTACATCGCGCTACGCTCAGTTCTGCCGATTTAGCTGGTGCCAATTTAGCTCATGCCAATCTGACTCAGGCAATTTTAACAGCAACCGAACTGGGTTTGGCGCATTTATATCGAGCGAATTTTACTGGCGCACGGCTCTATGGCGCACATTTAGTCACAGTCTATGCGGTGCTTGCCAATTTCGAGCGCACGAATTTAACCGCTGCGGATTTATCATGGGCAAATTTGGCAAAAACTAGTTTCGTCGGGGCAATTTTAAAGGGTACAAATCTACGCGGATCTAATCTAGTTGGGGCAAATTTAGCTGGTGCAGATTTTACAGGTGCAAACCTTTCAGGCGCAGATCTCAGCTACACCAATCTCCAGCAAGCAATTTTCCACGAGACAAATTTAGCCGATACGGTGTTTACAGGCGCAATCCGCTAATTAGGGAATAGGTATTGGGTTTTAGCGAAGATCCACCCACCCCGCCCTACGGGCACCCCTCTCTTGAAAAGGTGCTTTACTTGCGGCTCACCTTTAGTTATTTTCCCCGTCAAAAAGGGTGAGACAGCGACGCATCGACCGGGAGGAAACCTCCCGGTTGTGTGCGTCAAGACAAGACAGGGGAAACCAAGCGACGTTTGTGGGGGAAGCTTCCCACTCAGAGCTTCGCGCCCAAGAACGCACTTTTCGCTGTCTTGACTTCTTACTCCCCCCATCTCCCCGCTCAAAGATTTTTACAGCGATCTGGTTTCTTATGGGTTAGATCTGGGAACACTAACGAAGTAACGATCGAAACTAGCTTTGACACCAGCCGCCGATGGAACATCTGGAATACTATGCGATCGAGATCGCACACAAAGTACTGAGATTTTACCTAGTATAGCAATTGAGTACCCACATAGAAATTATTTACAGAATTTTTTGATAGGCTCGATTCTCCGATTGAGAGGCTACGCCAACGATCGTTTTCTATCGACAGGCTAGTATTTTAAGATCGCTGTAGATAATCGGTATGTAATTACTTCTATAAAAAATCTTCCATTAAGATTGATAAAAAAAGAAAATGATTGAAAGTGGCGAAAAATTAACAAGTATTAGCTTTAAAGATTTAATAATTCAGCTAAAAAATATTAAATCTCAATCTTTTAGTGGAAACTTAGTCATCAAAGTTGAAAAATATCCTAGTTGGACTTTCTCCTTTCGACTGGGACGATTTGGCTGGGTTGATGGTGGCATTGAGCCGATTGGTTGTTGGCAGAGAAATCTCAATTTAGCTAACCTTAACTTACCGCCAGAAAAATTGGCAGAAGTTAATAATCCACACAAAACCATCTTAGATTCAAATATATTAGCAGGATTGTTAGTTGAAGAGTCAATCGATCGGCAACAATGTGCCGAATTGGTAGGCAGAATGGCGATCGAAAGTTTATTCGATGTGATTCAATTCAGTCAACATAGCGGTAACCGTTTATCGTATCAATTGACGCAGACTGGGGCGGGTAATGCTCAATTAAATTTGGTATTGCCTTTACTCGAAATCGAACCAATTTTGACTAGATCGATTCAGATTTGGCAAGAATGGTCGAATGTTGGGTTGGCGGCTTATGCACCTAGTTTGTTTGCCCTGGTGTCCACATCGCTCGATCTAAATCAGTTAGCGGGTAATCCCGATTTACATCATACTGTTTTAGCGATCGATGGCAATCGTTCGTTGAGGAGTTTGGCTGCTAATAGTCGGCAATCTGTCATCAATTTTACTAGCACTTTATTACCATTACTGCGATCGGGATTTATCAATTTATCTTCTCAACAAAAGTCTAGAATTAGTCGCTCGACTAATTTAGACAATAGCAGCCCATTGAGTAGTGAATTTAGTAACCAATTAAGTACCGGAACCAGTAATCATTTAAGTACTGGTACGCTCGACCGACCGATCGATTCTCGTACCGAGACGCTTCGCGAACGATTGGCGCAACCACCGCTTGCTGGTGCAACACCAAAATCTGGCAATCGTCAGGATTCATTAATTGCTTGTATCGACGATAGTATCTTAATCTATCAATCTTTAGAAAGAATTCTGACAGATAGCGGCTATCGCTGTTATGGCGTTCAAGATCCGCTTAAAATTATGCCGAGTTTAATTAGAAATAAGCCTGACTTTATCTTTTTAGATTTATTAATGCCAATTACTAATGGCTATGAAGTCTGCGAACAAATTCGGAAAACTCCTAGTTTGAAGCATATTCCAGTAATTATTTTAACTGGTAAAGATGGCTTGATCGATCGGATGCGATCGAAAATGGTGGGGGCGACGGGGTTTTTGGGTAAGCCAGTCGAGGCGGAATCAGTGTTGAAAATGATCGATAAATATCTTGTTGTAGGTGGTAATTAATTATGAGTCAGATTTTAATTGTTGAAGATAGTAAGTTAGAAGCGGACAAACTTAAAAAGTGTTTGGAAGGGCAAGGGTTTTCGATTTTAGTCGTCACTAGTGGCGAGGAAGCCGAAATTAGACTCAAAACTTTCAAGCCAAATTTAATCGTATTAGATGTGATTTTGCCTGGAGAAAGTGGCTTTGAACTTTGTCGCAAGCTCAAAACCGAACCATCTACTCAAAATATTCCGATCGTGATTTATTCGACTAAAGATAAACAGATCGATCGGACTTGGGGCGATATGAGTGGTGCTGATGCTTATTTAAGCAAATCGGTAGATGAGCCAACTTTATTACAAACAGTCAATCGGTTGATTGGTTGAGATCGTCATGTAAATTATCAATAATGAGTTGTCAGTTATGAGTCAAATTATTAATCAGATGTCACCTTCTTCTAGTCAAAAATTAGTAACTCATCAGCCAAAACTTCAGGAAGATAATCGACGATTTCTTGGCTTTACGATCGGCGATAGTTTGAACGCGCTCATTCCGTTAATGGATTTGCAAGCGACCATAAAAATTTCGCTAGCTGAAATATTACCAGTTCCCAAAATGAATGAATCATTATTGGGCATTATTAATTATGGTGGTAAGGCTACTTGGGTATTAGATTTGGCTCATTTAATGGGTGGATCTGGTTATTTGAGTAAGTCTCAACTTACAACTGGAATGGGAATGCTCTTTCAGATTCAAAATGAAACGGTGGCATTATTAATCGATCGCGTTGGGACGATCGAAACTTATGACATCCAGCAATGTTTACCGATCGGTGAAGCGATGTTTGCCGATCGGATGCGGTTATTTTTATCGGGCTATTTTATCGATGCCGAGCAACAATCGCGGGTAGTTATCGATCTCGATCGGGTAATTAATTCCCTGAGTATGAATTAGACTCGAACATCAGCCCTAGTTCGGAAGATTTAGTAAATATATCTATTCCAAATGTTAAAAAATCTATTTAGTTCGGCAGACGAGCGACAAGATAAAGCAGCAGAATTGCTTAACTCAGTCACTACACCTCCAGAAAAAACCATGTCTACACCAGAGCGTTCCATGACTAGCACTACCGCTAAACAACAGCTATTATCAATTCTTCAAGAAGCGCAAGCTAAACTCGAAAATTCTAATAGTCCCAACAGCGAAACCCTGCGCCAAAACCTCCGTAAAGCGCGAGAATTAGCTGGGTTCTTGACGATGCCTACTGCTACTGCACCGATCGCAATTGCCCCCAGTATCGATGCCGATCGCATCTATCAAGTTGCCACCAAAATTAGACAAGCGACCTCACCGATGGCGGCATTCATTAGTGCTGTTGCTGATATCAAAACATTACTCAATGTCGATCGCGTCCTGATCTATCAATTGACTGGGGCTAGCATGGGGCGGTCGATCGCCGAAGCCGTCCAAGTCGGCTTGACACCGACGCTGAATGTGGAAATTCCCCAAATTGGCTTTGGCTTCGAGCAATTCACTGACGATCGCTCTCAACGGACGATCGCGTTGATTAATAGCGAAACCAGCCCTTACCAAAAGCAAATTTTAGAACAGTATCAAGTGCAGGCGACGATCGCCGTACCAATTTTAATCAACGGTTACTCCGCAGCCAACGACAGCTATAGTTTGGGTCGCGTGTGGGGTTTATTGGTCGTTCATCAATGCGATCGTCCCCGCACCTGGTCGGAAGCCGAAACTGCTTGCTTGTCCCAATTATCCCTAGAACTCACGCTGGCAGTTCAGCCCAATCAACCGCTACTGCAATTATCCCAACGCCGCGATTTATTAGCCGCGATCGAGGTTGAAGCCCAGGAAGTGATGCAGGCAACACTAGACAATATCCGTCACAATCTGCAAGCCGATCGAGCGATGGTCGTCGCTTACAATCCTGACTGGAGCAGTAATGTCATTGCTGAATCCGTCGGCGTTAACTGGGCGAAGGCGGGAACATCACTAGACTTGGACTACTCGATTAACGGCAATAACTATAAGCCTTATTACGTAGTCAATGATATTGCTGCTAAAAGATTCGATCGCTGCTTATTAGAATCTCTCGAACCGCTGCAAATGAAGGCGTACATCGTCGTCCCGGTCTTGAAGAACAATCAATTGGTCGGCATGTTAGGTGTGTACCAAAACTCTGGCGCGCGCAACTGGCAAGAGTCCGAACTCCAAGCTATGCTCGACTATGCCAAAAGTTTTAGCTTCCCAATTCAGCAAACCACCAGCCGCCGTCTGGCTCAGTTTCAGACCCAGAAAATGGAAGAACGGCTCCAACGGGAGCGGGGACTTTCTAAGCTGCAAGAGCGGCTCAGAAGTGCCAAAGACGAGCGGACTGTGTTTCAGGTTGCGACCCAAGATGGGCGGAAACTGCTTAATAGCGACAGACTGGCAATCTATCAATTCGATGCCGATTGGAGTGGGAGATTTATTGCCGAATCAGCGGCTCCTGGCTGGATCGATTTAATTGAAACCGTCCATATCGTTCAAGATACCTTCTTGCAACGCACTCAAGGCGGACGGTATAAAGATGGTGAATGCTTTGCCGTCGATGATATTTACACTGTCGGACACCAAACTTGTCACATTCAACTGCTCGAACAGTTTGAAGCAAGAGCCTATATGCTCGCACCGATCTTTGGTGCCGATCGTAAATTGTGGGGATTAATTGCCGCTTATCAAAACTCTGGCGTGCGGAAATGGCAAGAAGAAGAAATCGAAACGCTGCGCCAAATGGGGCTACAAGTCGGGATTGCGATGGAGCAAATCGACTATATCGAACAACTCAAAAAACGCGCCGAGCAAGAACAAACTATCAACCGGATTGCCGATAAAATTCGTCAATCGTTAGTCGTCGATGATGTCTTTACCAGTGTCGTCCAAGAAGTTCGCCAAGCTTCTAAAACCGATCGATCTGTCATTTATCAGTTTAACCCCGACTGGAGCGGTCAAGTCGTCGCCGAAGCCGTTGGTAGTGGCTGGGTATCGCTGCTAATCGAGCAACCCAAAGATGAAGTCTTAACTGGCAATCGTACCAATAACGATCGCTGCATCCTCCGCAAATGGTCGCAAAAAGATAACACCGAAGAAGATACCTACCTCAAGAATACCAAAGGTGGTAAATATGCCAAAGGTGAGAAATCAACCGCAATCGATGATATCTACACCCAAAACTTCCCCGATTGCTATATTAACTCTCTCGAAAAATATCAAGCCAAGGCTTACATTTTGGCACCGATTTTCATCGGGAATACCCTGTGGGGATTGTTGGGAGTTTATCAAAACGATGCACCGCGCGCTTGGGATGTATCCGAACGTGCCGTGATCGAGCAAGTCGCCATGCAAATCGGTACCGCATTACAACTTTCTGCCTACCTCGAACGAGTCCGCACCCAAGAGCAAGAACTTTCCGCCCTAGTCGATCGAGAACGCGCTAACCGCCAAGGACTAGAAGACGAGGCTTTAAAAGTCCTCAAAGCGATCGCGCCCTCCTTCCGAGGCGATTTAACCGTCCGTGCGCCGCTATCTGAAACCGAGATCGGGACAATTGCCGACGGTTATAACACCACCATTCAAAGCCTGCGGGAATTAGTCCGTCAAGTTCAAACCGCTGCCATTAGCGTGAGTGGTACCTCTAACGAAAACAACCTGCTGGTAAATAACCTTTCCGCTCAAGCCGAACAAGAACTCGAACAACTCGATCGCGCCTTGACTCAAGTAGACTTAATGGCAGCCTCCAGCCAAGAAGTCGCCGACTTAGCCCAAAAAGTCGAGCAAGTAGTCCAATCAGCCAACCGCACCGTTCAAGATGGCGACACGCTGATGGAAAGCACCGTCGAAGAAATTCTCGAAATTCGATCGACTGTATCTACTACCGCTAAAAAAATCAAACGTCTGGGTGAAACCTTCGGGAAAATCTCTAAAGTCGTTAACTTAATCGAAAACTTCGCCACCCAAACCAACCTGCTTGCGCTTAATGCTTCGATCGAAGCCACCCGCGCCGGACAATATGGGAAAGGATTTGCCGTCGTCGCCGACGAAGTACGCTCATTGGCTTATCAATCTGCCAATGCAACTACCGAAATCGAACGCTTGGTAGACGAAATTCGGATCGACACCAACGACGTTACCGAAGCAATGGAAATCGGCATCGCCCAAGTCGTGCAAGGTACCAACCTCGTTAACGAAACCAGACAGAGCCTCAGCGAAATCGTCGTGGCTACCGGACAAATTAGCGAACTAGTCAAAGCCATCGGTAAATCTGCGGGTACCCAAAACATTCAGTCTCGCAAACTCACCGAAGTGATGACAGATGTAGCCACCATCGCCAATCTCACCTCCGACAGCGCGATGCAAATTGCCGAATCTTGCCAACAGCTAATTACCACCTCGCAAGTGCTTGAGACTAGTGTCAGCCGCTTTAAGGTGGATTAGGAAGTGAATCAGTGAATAGTGAATTAGTGAATAGTGGTTAGCGATCGGATTGGGACGCTTGCGCGTCCACTCTAGCATCCTTTTAGCAAAGGATGTGACCTCAAGCCCCGATTTCACCATCTACTATTCATCATCTACTATTTACCATCCACTATCCACTATCCACTATTCACTATTCACTAATTATGACCGACGATCTAGATTTTCAAGAGTCACTCGATCGATACTTTGAGATCGAAGCGGCGGAATTACTGCAAACGATCGAACAAACACTACTAAGCCTAGTAGAAGAAAAAACGATCGAGCGGGTGCATACTCTGATGCGGGCGGCACATACAATTAAAGGTAGTGCGGCTAACTGTGGATTTAAAACGATCGAGACGATCGCGCATCACCTAGAAGATGTCTTCCAGGCTCTGTACCCGCCCGAATTAGAGATCGACCCCGAATTGGGGTTACTGTTAATGGAGGGCTACGATTGCCTCTACGACCCCTTGAGTGCCTTACTTGCCAAAGTGCCCTACGATGAAGCTGCCACTCTAGAGCGGACGGCGACATTATTTGCCAGATTACAAACTCATTTAGGTGACTTTTTCGGACGCGAGACACCCTTACCGACGGCGGCGGAATTGGGATTCGATGTGATCGGATCGATTTTTACCGATAGTATTCCCCACGATTTTGAAGATTTAGCTGCGGCGATCGCCAGTCAACAAGAGTATAAAGTTAGTGAAAGTCTCCGATCGCTAGCTGAATTTTTATTAGAGCTGGGCGGATCTTACAGTTTGCCCGGAATTGCGGCAATTGCCAAGACTACGCTCTACGCCTTAGAATGCCATCCTGCTAGAGTTTTGCAGCTTGCGCCGATCGCTTTAGCAAATTTCCAACAAGCCCAAATCGAGATTGCTGGGGGAGATCGATCGAAAGGCGGTGAGGTATCTGCGGAACTAGCAGCTTGGGGAGTCGGTTCGGCTCCAGCCCAATTTACATCAGCACAATCGATCGAGGTAGATACTGCGGCTGATTGGTTATCATTAGTCGAGCCGACTAGTTTTACTAATATCGGCGATGCGGAGGCTGAAGTTAGCACTAATAGTTCTGATTCGTTAGAGTGGCTATCGTTAGTAGATGACGAACCGACAGACGATCCGACATCGAGCGTCGGTAACAGTGAGGCTTCATCCGAATGGCTGTCGTTAGTAGATGATGAAACGATCGTCGAACCATTAGTCGCGAGCGTAGATGACGATGCAACTACCACCGAATGGCTGTCGTTAGTAGACGATGACACGACGAGCGAGAAATCCGCACAGACAGCCAATCTCGATCTTCGTGCAACCGAATGGCTGGCATTAGCAGACGATGAAACCATCGCCGATCCGCCAATGGCGATCGATCGCGGCGATAATGCCGAGGAATGGTTATCTTTAGTAGACGATGAAACTACCGCACCAACTATTGTAGATCTCGAACCAGAGATTGTCGAAATTGGTTCTTTCGAGCCGGAGCCGACAGAATATCTAGTCGAAGCAATTGAATCTCATTCCAGCACCGAACTGACGATCGTGACTAAATCGGGAGTCGATCGCATTTTCCAATCGATCTCGCTCGACAATTTGGCACCGACAGGCGAAGATCTAGCTGAAACCAGCCCCACCCCAGAACGCGAAGCACCAGCCGATTTATCCGTCAGCGTGCGGGTAGCTACCGTTCAACTCGAACGCCTCAGCCACACCATCGGCGAACTGCTCATCGACGACAACCAGCAAGATCTCCGCGCTCAACAACTCCAAAAACTCACTCAAGTCACCGTCGAACAATATCGTCGCTGCGAACAAAAACTGCGCCTAGTCAGCGATTGGGCTGATAAACACGCCGCGATCGACGATCGACAGAAACTAGCATCCCGTCGCGGTAAATCCATCAAAAAGCGATCTAAATCGGGTAAAAAGAATGCCAACAGTCAAATTCAATCTCAATTCGATAGCCTCGAATTAGATGTCTACAGCGACTTGAGTATCTTACTGCAAAATCTCACCGACGATCTTGCCGAATTAGGAGTTCAAGTCGGCAACCTCGCCGAAATGACTCAAAGATCGCGACTGACAATGCACAAACGCCAACAATTACTTAGCGAGGCGCAGTCAGAACTATTTGAAGCCAGAATGATTGAAATTGCGGGCGTACTCAATCGCTTCCCCCGTCTACTCCAGCAGATGGTAGCTTCCCATCGCAAACCCGCCCGCTTGGAACTAATCGGGAGTGAAGTCTCGATCGATAAAATCATTGCCGAAAAACTCTACGATCCGCTGCTCCACCTGGTTAGGAACGCTTACGATCATGGCATCGAGCCGCCCGAACAGCGCGCGCTCCACGGCAAATCCGAAACCGGACAACTTACCATCAAAGTCTACCACCAAGGCAACCGTACCAAAATTGAAGTCAGCGATGACGGTCAAGGCTTAAACTGGGATCGAATCCGCAACCGCGCGATCGATCTCCACCTGCTCGAAGCTGCTACAGCCAATACCGCCAGCGAAGCCGAACTTGCCGAAATTATGTTTGCCCCCGGATTTTCGACCGCTGAGAAAGTTAACGATCTTTCCGGTCGCGGCATCGGTTTAGATGTCGTCCGCGACCGGATTGGAGCCTTACAGGGGACGATCGACGTTCGCTCTGTGGCTGGTCAAGGTACCACTTTCACAATGCAATTCCCGCTCAATCTCACCACCACTAGGCTGATGATTTGCGAGTCAGAAGGCTTCATTCACGCGCTGCGCTCCGATGCGATCGCTCAGGTATTAATCCCCACCCCCGATCGGATTCAATCTCAAGCCTTACAATCAGATCGCGCTACTAATTTCCTCCGCCTGGGTGAAGGTTCAGAGCGCAAATTGATTCCTATTTACCCCGTTAGTAGCTTAATCGATTATCACTGTGCGATTTTAACCGATCGGCAAAATGTCACCAACCTCTTTCCCGTCAAAGCTAAAAATAGCACCAACGCCCTACTCCTACTCGAAATCGACAACGAACAAATCTGTCTCGAAGTCAACCGCATTCTCGTCGAGCAAGAACTAGTAGTCAAATCGCTCGGTACCACATTTGGATTGCCCAGCTACATTCAAGGTTACAGCGTCTTAGGCGACGGAAGCCTCACCCTCGCACTCGATCCGATCGAATTGCTAGCACGAGTACGGACAACCGCCACAGCCACCCAACCGCTGGCGGCGAAAAAAGTCGCCGCGCTACCGGGTAATATTCAAGCAGTACTACCTCCCGCCGCCGACACCCCACTTCCCGACGAAGTTGCCCAAACGATCGATCGGCTCAAAAACCGCACCATCACCCAAGAGGGCAGACAGTTACAAGTCCTTGTCGTCGATGATTCGCTCGTCCAACGTCAAAGTCTGGCGCGTTCCCTGAGTAAAGCTGGCTGTCAAGTCATCCAAGCCAGTCACGGTAGAGAAGGCATCCTCCGCCTTCAAGAACACCCCAAAGTTCGCTTGGTAGTTTGCGATATTGAAATGCCCCAAATGAATGGCTTTGAGTTCCTGAGCTACTGTCGTCAAGATCCTAAATTATCCCAAATCCCGATCGTTATGCTCACCACTCGCGGCGGTCAAAAACACCGCGATCTCGCCATGACTCTAGGAGCCAAAGACTACCTCACTAAACCCCAATCCGATCGCGAACTCTTAGACATCATTGCTAAATTAGCTCAACCCAGTGAAGTAGGTGTTTAAATTAGGGGATAGGGAATAGGGAATAGGGGATAGATATTGCGTAGGGTGGGCACTGCCCACCATCTAAGTTTCAGGCGATTTATGTCTAACAAATATTTGCGCCTAGCTACTTAATTGCATACCTAATTCTTACTCCTTACTCCTTACTCTTTACTCCTTACTCCTTACTCCTTACTCCTTACTCCTTACTTCCTAGAATGCAAACCCCATCTCTTTTACCAAAACGACTATCTAGCGTTAGTGATGATGATGACACTCTGCGAACGGTCGTGTTCTCACTGGCAAATATGGAGAACACCTCGATCTCGCAATATATCTTTGCTTTACCAGTAGCAGCAGTCGATCGAGCGATCGTTTATCCCAACGAACGAGCAATTCTCCGCGACGGGATTGGCATGATGAATCTCGGCGATCGAACCTTAACAATTGTAGACTTACGTCAAAAATTTACCACGATCGACCCCCAGCAAGATACTTCTAAATTTCTGATTCTCTTTCATACTCAGGCTGGCGAACTGTGCGGTCTTCCCGTCAAAGATGCACCAGTCTTGCTCGATATCGCTCCCGATACCATTCGATCGATTCCACTCGCTTATCGCGAAGTCAATCAGCTTAGTTTTGTCAGCCACATGGCGATCGTTCCGCAAGAAAATGGGTTAGAACCTATCCAAATTCTCATTCTAGGTCTCGATCGACCACTCGCACAGTCGAGCGGCATTACCAGTCATTTAAACTAGGTCTGCTGGGTTTTTAGCTCTAAGAAAGCCAGTAGGAATGGTTGCAATCGATCGAATCTGAAAAAAGTTGGCGGTCGATCGAGCCGAAATCGGTGAAAAACTTGCCAACCCTAGTAAAATAGGCATTGCAAACTAGTAACTTGGGCAGCAGAGGTGCGGGTGTTAAGAGCGAATCTAAAGTGGAAAATATCTCAATTGCTAATCGGATCGTGTCTGGTACTGATGCTGACGATCGGGATTTCTAGTTGCGACAACTTGCCACCTACTACTAAGGATGTCTCGATCGAGCCTCAGGTTAGTGCTACACCAATTGTTAATCGTGATGGGCCATTAGCCGAAGTCAACACCCCCGCAAGTATCTTACAACTAGCCCCCAGCCTGGATAAGTATCAGCCCCAAGTGCAGATTATCAGCCCTAAACCCGATGAAATACTGGCTGACGATCGAGTTACTGTTAAATTAAAGGTCAGCGATTTACCCCTATTCAAGCAGCCCGAACTGGGATTGGGCAATCATTTACACGTCATTCTCGACAAACAGACTTACCAAGGCGTGTACGATTTGAGTCAACCCTTGGTTTTTAAAAATTTAGCGGCTGGAACCCACACTTTGCGTGTATTTGCATCGCGCCCTTGGCATGAAAGTTTTAAAAATCAGGGTGCATTCGATCTGGTGACATTTCACGTATTAACCAAAACTGCGGAAAACCAGCCCGATCTCCAGCAACCCTTACTAACTTACAGTCGTCCGGCGGGGACTTATAGTGCCGAGCCAATTATGCTGGATTATTATTTAACCAATATTCCCGATCGAGATAGCGAGCAAAGTGAAGCAAACTGGCGCGTACGAGTCACCGTCAACGACCAACAATTTAGCCTAGATCGATGGGCACCGATCTATCTGCAAGGTTTTAAAAAAGGTAAAAACTGGGTGAGGTTGGAGCTAGTAGACGATCTCGGCAACCCGATCCCCAATGTTTATAACGATACTTTGGCGATCTTTACTTACGATCCTCAAAATCGGGATGCACTAGCTAAATTGATTGGTGGCGAACTCAGTCCAGATTTAGCCCGAACGCTAGTAGAGCCTAATTATGTAGCGATCGAACCAGCTTCAGAGATCGTCCCAACACCAGTCAGTAAGCCGCTCCCAACGCCCACAACAACCCCGATCGTTATCCTACCGTCACCCGAACTTAAACCAACCCCAAATATAGGATCTAATCCAGCACCGATAGTAGTACCACCGATTGCGATCGCACCATCTGGAGTTAAACCTCAACCTAGCCCAATTTTAACGCCCGAACCGATCGCAAAAACCTTACCTAATGCTACTCCGATCGAAGTACCAGCACCGATCCTCAAAACTGCGCCCAATCCAGTCTCAGCACCAATTCAACAGCCGAGCCGAGTAGATAATCCCCAGAAGCTACCGATCGTTTTACCAACGCCAGCAGCCACACCGATTGTTATCGTTCCAGTACCAACAATAGTCGCACAACCCGCTCCAATCAAACCGATTACCCTCGAACCGACGAAAAATTCGCCGCCAGCTAATCCAGAGCCAATTGAAATAGTTATTCCGAACCCAATCCTGTCACCAACAGTCAATCGGGAGCCATCGAAAGTCGAGATCGTGCCACCTCAGGTTAAGTTAGCAGATAAGCCGACCGCACCATCTCTACCAGTAAAATCACCGCAACCAAATCCCACTCCAGCACCACCAGTAATTCCAGCAGCACCAACAGCAACAACCGCACCAGCCACAGTCACAAGCGAAAAAACGTGGCAAACACAGACAAGCGAGTTATTTAATATTACCAAAGCTAAAATCCGCACCTTTACCAATAAGATTCCGGCTAAAGCTCAAAGATTCGGGCGTAATCTCCAAATTTGGAGTGCCAAGGCGATGGAGTTAATCGAGCAATTACGAGATTCTCCAAAGGAGAGGCTCCGCCAACGGGGCTAGGGTAATAAAGTCAACAGGAACTACTCAGATGTGGACAGAAATTGGCGCGCAGATTACCCAAGCTACAGGCGAACAATTTGAGATTGTCGATCGTCAGTCGATCGGTGGTGGCTGTATCAATCAAGTGTATCGAATTAGCGGTCGCAGTCGATCGGATCGCCAAGAGTATTTACTCAAACTCAATCAGGCATCGCTAATTGCGATGTTTGAAGCTGAAGCGGCTGGATTATCAGAATTAGCCGCGACACAAACGATTAAAGTCCCAGCCCCAATTTGCTGGGGAATCGTGGGGAAACATAGTTATATCGTGCTGGAATATCTAGATTTGACAACCGCCGCCACTCCGCAACATTGGCTGGAAATGGGCAGGAATTTGGCAGCAATGCATCGGTTTCGCCCGGTCGATCGGGTAAAATTTGGCTGGCAGATTAGTAATACGATCGGTTCTACACCCCAAATTAACACTTGGGAAAACAATTGGGCGACTTTTTTTACCAACCACCGGATCGGTTATCAATTGCAACTCGCCCAAGCCAAAGGTGGCTCTTTTCCCAATGCTGCGAAATTACTTCAGGCAATTCCCCGAATTTTGGCAGATCGTCAACCACAACCATCATTAGTACATGGCGATTTGTGGAGTGGCAATGCCAGCTTTACCACTGCGGGTATCCCCGTCATATTCGACCCAGCAATCCATTGGGGCGACCGCGAAGTAGATTTAGCATTAACAGAGTTGTTTGCTGGCTTTCCAGTCGATTTTTACCAAGGATACGCACAGGTTTACCCATTAGATCCTGGGTACTCGCAGCGCAAGGATTTATATAACCTCTATCACATTCTCAATCACTATAATTTATTCGGTGGGAGCTATCGATCGCAAGCCAACAGCACGATCGATCGATTTGTAGAGGGGATAGAAGATCGGGGATAGGGGAGTGTGATTTTACCCATAGCAGATCTCCAACGGTTTCTGCCTTTGCAATAGCTACGCTGACGCGAAGCCATTAGGGGAATATGAAGAGAGAACACTAGAACGCAGTTCCAGAGCTTTTACCCGATCCCATATTCCCTATCCCCGATCCTCTATTCCCTAGCTACAATGATTTAGAAACTGAACTGCCCACACCTTGAAACATCACCCAAGATAGGAAAAAATTTGAGACAAAAATCGCGAGTAAAGAAGTCACCACCGCAGTGGTTGTCGATTGTCCGACACCTTTGGCACCGCCTGTAGTTGTCAAGCCCCAACTACACCCAATTATGGCAATCAACGCCCCGAAGAAAACTGCTTTAATTGGCGCGGTACAGAGATCCCACCCATCTAAAAAAGTCCGTGCTGAATCTAAAAATACTCGTGCTGGCAAACCAAAGATCGTCGTCGCAATTAGCAACCCACCCAGCATTCCGCTGACGATCGACAAAATAGTCAGTAATGGCAGCATAATACAACAAGCAATGATGCGGGGAATTACCAAATAATCGACCGGATCTGTTTTGAGAATGTAAAGAGCATCGATTTGTTCGCTAACTTTCATGGTGCCGATTTCGGCGGCAAATGCCGAACCTACTCTAGCAGCTAAGACTACCGCAGTGAGTACGGGTGCGAGTTCGCGAGTGAGTGCCAGTGATAGTACCCCACCCACAACTTGCCCCGCGCCAATATTAATAAATTCCCGCGCGACTTGAATGGTAAATACCATCCCAATTGTAGTTGATGTCACCAGGGCAATTAGCAATGATTCGGGGCCAACTAGAGCCATTTGCTCGACAATATTAGGATAGTTAAATTTTCCCCTCAGAACATGCACGATCGCTTGTCCGCCTAATAAAACTGCTGCAATGAACCGTCTAAACCACAAAGGCATATCAATTCTGGTTATCGATCGTTAGTAATCTCACAGCTTGCAACCATTGACGATCGGCGACAAATGGCATTGACGATCGGACTAAAGGTTAAAATGCCGATCTGATGTCTTGAATTTTGCTTGCTTTTTCAATTTGGTGCAAGATGTGAGTACTACGATTATACGAGAAGCATGATGTATCCCAAACAATCGATCGCGATTCTCTGGTGAATACTCAGCTAATCAAGGGCAAAATCGCGATCGTCAGAGTTGTAGATCGTGGGAATACTCGCACAGAGTTTGCCACAGATTGCATCGATGCTTCGGGCAATAGGGTATTTTAAGAGAGGCTGTATTTAGTTTCCTTCGGTAGTAGTCATATTTATGGTAGCAGTAGCAATTCTAGCGGCGGGCAAAGGCACGCGAATGAGATCGGACTTACCCAAAGTATTACACTTACTGGGAGGACGATCGCTCGTCGAGCGGGTATTAATTGGTTGTCAAGCGTTACAACCCGAACGACAATTAGCGATTGTTGGCTATCAAGCCCACCGAGTTAAAGCAGCAATGGTCGATTATCCTGACTTAGAATTTGTCGAGCAGACGCAGCAATTGGGTACCGGACATGCGGTTCAGCAATTACTACCCCATTTAGCCGACTTTCAGGGAGATTTATTGGTATTGAATGGCGATGTCCCACTACTGCGTCCCGAAACCCTCATAGCACTCTTACAGACGCACCAGCAGCATCAAAATGCTGCCACGATACTTACAGCTCAAATTGCTAACCCGCAGGGCTACGGGCGGGTATTCTGCGATAGTAACAATCTGCTCCAAGAAATTATCGAAGATCGCGATTGCACTGACAATCAACGTCAAAATCTGCGGGTAAATGCAGGGATATATTGCTTTAATTGGCAAAAACTCCAAGAAGTTTTACCTAAATTGCAAAGCAATAACAGCCAGCAAGAATATTACATCACCGATGCGGTCAATTTTCTGTCACCTGTGATGGTATACGATGTCGCTGACGATCGCGAGATTCTAGGCATTAACGATCGACGACAATTGGCTACTGCTTATGAGATTTTACAAGCCCGAATTAAAGATAACTGGATGGCTGCTGGCGTGACGATGATCGACCCAGATAGCGTGACGATCGACGATACTGTGAGCATTGGTGTCGATGCAATTATCGAACCTCAGACTCATTTGCGCGGTAATACTACCATCGGTAGCGGCAGCCGGATCGGGCCGAATAGTTTAGTAGAAAACAGTCAGATCGGCACGAATGTGACGTTAATGTATTCAGTGGTTGTCGATAGTTCGATCGGGAATAATGCTAATGTCGGGCCATTCGCACATATCCGTCAACAGGGAAGTGTCGGTGAATCTTGTCGGGTGGGTAACTTTGTCGAACTGAAAAAGAGTACGATCGGCGACAATACCAATATCGCCCACTTGTCTTATATCGGCGATGCGACGGTCGGCGATCGGGTGAATATCGGTGCTGGCACGATTACTGTCAATTATGATGGTAAAAATAAGCATCAAACTATTATTGGTAATTTTACCCGGATCGGTTCCAATAACACGTTAGTCGCCCCATTAAATATCGGTGCCCAAGTTACCACCGCCGCAGGTTCGACAATCGTCAGCGATATTCCTGATGATTGTTTGGCAATCGCCCGATCGCATCAAACTATTAAACCCGGTTGGCGACCAAAATGGCATCAAGATTAGTCGATCGGTTTTGTTGGCATTGGTAGATCTCGCGCTCCAAAATGGTTAGGGTTCAAACGTCTTGAGTCTTATAGGTCGATATTGCCCGAACGCTATTAAAACAAAAATCAGCCCCGATCGCACACCATAACCACAAGGAAAGTATTAAGATCTTACCTACTTTCACGATTAATGGCGACGATTGCTGAGTGTAAATAGATACTGAATGCTGTGCATTTACTACCGAACCATCAATGCTCGGAACTAATAATTTCGAGCATTGAAACACATGCAGGTTCGACCCGCCAAACCCTTTACCAGTAGGTAATGCCGCGCGAACTATTGGAGTAATGAAAGCAGATATCGGGTGACGGGGATGTGACATAGGGTACTAAAGAAATCGGCAACAAATCGGGGTGAGAGTAAAACAATGTTTGCAGTCGGTCGAGTCAGCGATCCACTCTACACGATCCTTTCGCTTTGTAGCTATATTTAAATTTAGACTTAGATCGATGTTCCGAGCTTCCGAATATAAATCGCTCACAGTATTATTTGTAGGCTAAATACTGCTGAAAGTGCCACTCAATACAATCGATTTTAATCGAAAGCGATCCAATATTAATCCGAAGATCCCCGGATTTATTTAAATGTATTTTGGCTGAGTCTACGTGTAAATACGTATGTGTGTATATTTCGATCGGATCGGTAGATGCGATCCTCCCTTAAATTCTTCACCCCCAACCTCATGAATCGCAGCTTCTGGATTATCGCGCTCATTAATGTCATCAACTCACTGAGTTTTACGATTCTCATTCCCACAATTTATCAATACGGACGGGAGTTTAATCTGAGTGATATTGAGACTAGCTTTCTGTTTGCAATATTTTCGATCGCTCAATTTTTTGCCACACCGATCATTGGTAAACTGTCCGATCGATTTGGCAGAAGACCGTTACTGATTATTAGTTTAGTAGGTACAGTAATTGGCAACTTTCTAGCAGGAACGGCACCGAACGCCACAGTATTATTTTTCGCAAGATTTCTAGATGGCGTTACTGGTGGCAATATCTCTGTGGCTCAAGCCGTAATTTCAGATGTGACGACACCAGCAAATCGAGCTAAAGGGTTTGGCATCTTTGGCGCATCATTGGGTTTAGGATTTGTAATCGGGCCAGTTTTGAGTTTAGTAGCTCAACAAAGATCGTTAGGTACGGCATTTTTAGTATCGTCGGTATTTGCAGCGATCGCCTTAATTATCACGATATTTTTCTTGCCTGAAACATTACCAGAAAGATCGGTATCGCCAACAAATATCTTCGATCTCGGATTGCGAGATTTAATTAGTGGATTTACTTTTCCAAAGCTAGGAATTTTATTTATTATTAATTTCTGCGTTGGCACCACATTTACTTTATTTACATTTGCTTTTCAACCATATTATTTAAAGGTTTTACATCAAGATAGTAAATCTTTAACACTATTATTTTTTGCTATTGGTGTTATCGGTGTTGTCGTTCAAATTCAGGGTGTCAAGATTATGACAAAATATCTGAGCTTAGTAAAAATATTATTTATAGGTTTATTTTTTAGAAGTCTGTCTTTCATCCTAATGCCAGTTATACCCGACATTCATTTTTTCCTAATTATCGCTACGATCTTTTCATTATTCAATTCGCTAGTTCAGCCGATGATTAGTACATTAATCTCTCTCAATACCAGCCCAGAAGAACAGGGCAAAATGGCTGGATTGAACGCTTCATATTTAAGTGCTGCCAACGGTATCGGCCCAATTATTGCCGGACTGATGGTAGACCAACGACACCCAGAAACCTATGGCTACCCGCTATATATAGCAGGTGCTTTTACATTTATCGTCCTATTTTTCGCGATCCGCCAGCGGCGTAAATACACGCCGAAACTAGCAACACAATTATAGAATATATACTAATCTTGTTTCCAGGTTTGGAGTTGTAGATAGACTAGCACAGAAGTAAATGCAAATAACACCATCGCTGCTGCTGCTGCATAGCCAAAATCAAACCTTGAAAAAGCCCGATCGTAGATATAATAGACTAATAAATTAGTAGAGTTTAGCGGGCCGCCACCAGTAATAATATATACTTGCTCGAAACTTTTAAGCGTAAAAATCGTAGTGGTAATTGCCGTGAAAATTAATGTCGATCGTAATCCCGGTATGGTAATAAACCAAAACTGCTGCCAACCATTAGCTCCATCTAATTCAGCAGCCTCATAACGATTTGTAGGAATAGCTTGCAATCCAGCTAAAAACACGACCAAATTAAAACCGATTTGTTTCCAAACACTAACCAAAATAACCACAGGCATCGCCCACACCGAATCGCTCAACCAGGCAATTTTATTAACTCCAAAATTACCGAGCAAACTATCGATCGCCCCATCGGTTTGAAACAGCCATCTAAAGCCCAATCCAGCCGCCACTAATGAAACGATCGAAGGAATAAAATAAATCGTTCTAAATACACCTGTAAAGGGCAACTTCCGATTAAGCAATACTGCTAACCCCAACGGAATAATCGTACTAGGAATTACCGTCCCAACTGTAAAATAAATTGTATTAAAAATAACTTGCCAAAAATCTGGACTGACTAGCAATCGAAGATAATTTTTTAAACCGACCCAATGTACGCCCGATCGCGTGAAACTTCCCCCCGTAAAGCTCAGATAGCCCAAATAGATAATTGGGAAAACTAAAAACAAACCTAATATAATTAAGGCTGGTAATAAAAATATTCCCGCTGCTACATCCTCTCGATCGATTAGTTTGCCAAACCGTTCCAACCAATACCGATCCGATCTAGATTTAGATTTGCCAATATTTATCATTGATAGTTAAACATCCAATTTTCATACATTGAGAGCGATTCAGCAAAGCTGAGGCTGTGCCAGCGAGTTATGCTTAATAATAACCCAAGATCCTCAAATGGTCGATCGAGTCAATCTTAAAATTCGACCATTAAAGCCTAATAACTAAAGCCTAATACCTAAACCTTGTGGACGGATTCATTAACTTACAGAAACTACCCGATTGGACTTCTCACGATTGCGTTGCTAAAGTGCGTCGCATTTTGCAGACAAAAAAAGTCGGACATGGTGGCACATTAGATCCCGCCGCAGTGGGTGTATTGCCGATTGCGATCGGGAAAGCCACTCGTCTATTACAATACTTACCAACCGGGAAAGCATATCGCGCCGTCATTCGGCTGGGAGTCGAAACCACCACCGACGATCTTGCTGGCGAGATTATTTACTCCGAACCAGTTACTGACATCAGTATCGAAAAAATTGAGGCAGCCTTAGCGACATTTATCGGCGAGATCGTGCAAACACCGCCGATGTACAGCGCGATTCAAGTTAACGGCAAAAGATTGTATAAGCTAGCACGAGCCGGGGAAGTAATCGAAGTACCCACTCGCCAAGTTACCATCAATACGATCGAGATCCTCAATTGGACTCCAGGAGATTTCCCCGAAGTTGAAGTGCAAATTGCTTGTGGTGGCGGCACATATATTCGTTCGATCGCCCGCGATTTGGGCGTTAAATTGGGTACTAGAGGCGTTTTGGCATTTTTAGAACGGAATGCGAGTTGCGGTCTGCAATTGGCAGATAGCATCACTTTAGAAGAGCTAGAGCGACAGCAACAAGCAGGTATATTTGAACCGATTTCGCCCGATATAGCCCTAATGCACCTACCGACAGTTACACTGGCAGATGCCGAGCTAGTTAAATTTTGGAGTCAAGGCAAACGCTTAACCCCAGAGCAACTAGATCTTACTCTTCCAACTGCCGAACTAGGCGGTTATTTTCAGGTTATCGGCGAACATCGGTGCTTGGGAATTGGCGAATTCCGGGAGATCGACGGAGCGCAGTTATTAGTCCCGCAGACAGTATTGCTGTGAGTCTTAATTATGCCAACGACTGAAGTCGTGGCTGATGCTGCAAAGTCCGCCTACGCGGACTGAAATCTTAGTCCGCGTAGGCGGACTTTGCATCACAAGCAGCGGTTTCTAACCGCTGAGGTTATGGGTGGTAACTTGGGTTAATGCTATGATAAATTTTCGACTCAGATCTGCAAGAGTCGTTACGGTCTTCGCGCGCTATTTTTAATTTACTTTGAGGACGATCGATGGTTGCTTCAGTTGGCTCTAGTACGGATCTCGAAATTGTAGCGGCTCTATCTGCAAATGCCGATCTCATCTTCGATTTGCCCGATCCTGAAGATGAAGCAGTCGGAGACTTTGATTTTCGACAGCAGTACGATGATGCGTGGATAGTCTGCGACAGTTTCGATTTACAAACCGAGATCTGGCGCGGTAGAATTTTACGAGCGATTCGCGATCGTGAAAAAAAAGGCGGAGATGGACGCGGCGAGGGTTTTCTCAACTGGCTCAAAGATCGGGAATTGAGTAAGAGTCAAGCCTACGCCTGGATCGAACTTGCCAATAGTGCCGACACTTTATTAGAGAATGGCGAATTATCTCCATCCACACTCAAGAATTTTAGCAAACGTGCTTTCGTCGAAACTGCCAAATCATCGCCAGAAGTTCAACAGCTAGTTACCGATGCCGCCGAAAGAGGAGATCGGATCACCCGTCGCGAAGTCCGCCAACTCTCCGACGAATGGATGGCAATGAGTTCCGATCTGATTCCTGATGAAGTTAAAGAACAAGCCGCCTCTGGAGCCACACCACCGCGTTTTATCGCCCCATTAGTCAAAGAAATGGAGAAACTACCCGAAGCGCATCAACACGCCATCCGGGACGAAATAGCCGCCAACCCTGACGTAGATAATATCAAGCTCGTCACCAGCAATGCCCGGAGTTTATCTAAATATCTCGATGCTGGCGCACAGGTGCAAGTTCTTAATGATTCTAAAGTCGATTTAGCCACAGCCTTAGAAGAAGCCATGCGGGTGGGATGTCTCCCCGTTGCCGCCGATGTGCTCAAACAAGCCGCACAGTTAGAGCAGACGATGACCAAATTTTACTTAACCTGGAAACGCTTGGGCAGCCTCGTCGATCGATTGTACGTCGATACAGGTGCCAGTACGCCCAACTTGCGATCGCTCATTGCCTGCGTCGAACGTCTCTCTGGCGAAATTGTCGAAGTTCCCCTTGATGATAGTGGCGAAAATGCCATCCGCCTAAGAGTAATGACGGGGGAATAGGGATAGGAGATGGGGAGACGAGGGGACTGGGAGACTGGGGGACGGAGAGGTAAATTCAACCTTTACCCTTTCTTCCCTAAAACCTAAAGCCTAAAACCTAACACCTAAAAAGCATTATCCTAGTAGACAGATAGCGTTATGTAAATTTTTATGAAATGTATTATTAACCGTCGCGCTCAGTTTTCGGCTAGCCATCGGTATTGGTTGCCAGAACTGAGCGAAGCCGAGAACGTGGCTGCATTTGGCTTATGCGCGCAACCTCACGGACACGGACACAATTATGAGTTATTTATCTCGCTCTATGGCGATATCGACGACTATGGAATGGTGCTAAACCTCTCCGATGTCAAACACGTTATTAAAAAAGAAGTTACCGGACAACTAGATTATAGTTTCCTCAATGATGTGTGGCCGGAATTTCAGCAAACCCTCCCCACCACCGAAAATATTGCTAGGGTAATTTGGCAAAAGCTAGCTCCACATTTGCCACTCGTCCGCATTCAGTTATACGAACACCCCGAACTATTTGCAGAATATACAGGAACAGACATGGAAGCATCATTGACAATCGGCACTCATTTTAGCGCGGCTCACCGTCTGGCTCTCGATAGCCTCACGCTCGAACAAAATAGTGAAATTTATGGCAAATGTGCGCGAGTAAACGGACACGGACACAATTATCATCTCGAAGTTACCGTTACTGGCGAAATTGACGATCGCACGGGGATGATTGTCGATTTGGTTAAATTACACGAACTAGTCGATAAATATGCGGTCGAGCCTTTAGATCATACCTTCTTAAATAAAGATATCCCGCATTTTGCCAAGGTAGTCCCCACCGCCGAAAATATCGCCGTGTATATCGGGTATCAAATCGAACGACCGATTCGCGAACTCGGCGCGCAACTGCACAAGCTCAAGCTAATCGAAAGCCCTAACAATTCTTGCGAACTGCTCTGGAGCCAAGATTTTAGCAATCTGGCAACTCGTCAACTCGCGACAGTCGCCTTAGCTAGCGTCTAACGATTACTGAAGAGCGATGGCAATTTCAGAGATTCGGTCGATCGGTCGATCGAATCTCTGATGATGGTCGTTTATAATTAGAGCAAATAAAACCAAAATTGCCTGTCAAAATTTGGACGAACAGGATTGGTAAACTACCTAGCAGACAGATTTTGATGTAGTTATGTTACTCTCAGATCGGGTTTAACCTCAAATTTAAACTAAGATCGAGTAACTAAACCCGATCGAATCGGCACAAGTATTTGTTAAGAACGCTATTTTCAGCGCACGTCGAATACCATTTGCCTAGCCCTGTCAATTTTGAAATAAGGACTAATAACATATGAGCGATACACTAGAATCGACCCAACCATTAGAAACTACCACCGTTGATATTCCCGCAAATCCGCTCGGATTAAACACTGGCGGCGGCTCTATCTCTAACGTTTCGCCAAACCTCTCAGCCGCAGATTTACCAGACTGGGCCAAACAAGCGACCGATATTTTAGCCGAGCTACCTGCTTATCTTGGTCAAATTTACAAAAATAACAAGAGTGCCGTAATTACTCTAGGCTTATTTTTTGGCATCATTGTTGGCGTTAAGCTAACTTTAGCAATTCTGTCTGCTATTAACGAAATTCCTTTACTCGCACCTACTTTTGAATTAGTAGGCATTGGATACACCAGTTGGTTCGTGTATCGTTATCTGCTCCAAGCTTCGACTAGAAAGGAGCTGACCGATGAAATCGATAGTTTCAAATCAGAAGTACTGGGTCAAAAAAACGGCAATGCATAATTGCTGTGGTTGAATAAATTTTAGCCAATCGAGAACCCACCGCAGCGACGCGGTGGGTTTTTGGTGTAAAAATTCATCCTTGCCAAATGTTTACCCCTGCACCTGCCACCACAACCCTAGCAAAATCATCAACGTCAATATCAACGCCAGCCAGACAAACCCATTATCTTTAGTATTGACTTGGCTCAGATCTACAGGTGCGTATCTTTCCTCTAACGATCGGGGTTTTGGTAGCGATGGTGGTGCGATCGAGGTATTATTAATTGCAGAATTACCCTCAGCATCTTCCAAATGTGATAGATCGGGAATTTGAGTCAGCCACTCTTCCCGCCGCGCCAATTCTGGAGCCTGCATGATATACAGCAACCGTTTACTGGCTTGACGGGTATCGAGATTGGGATGGTTGGCAAGTTTTTGACATAGAGCTTTAGCTTCGGCGATTTGTCCAGCGGCTTCAAAGGCTGTCACCAGCCACACCTGCACCTCGCCCCCAATGCGGGTATTCGGCTGCACTTGAGCCACCGCCGCCACTAAATAGCTGACAGCTTGGCGGTATTCTCCCCGCTCGAAGGCAATTTGTCCAGATTGATAATCAGCGTCGGGAGTCACAGGGTGGGACGGGGAATAGGGGAATAGGGGGACGGGGAGACGGGGAGACGGGGGAACGGGGGAACGGGGGGACGGGGGGACGGGGGGATGGGGGACGGGGGGACTGGCAGAGGTTGACATTACCAATTGCTAAACCACTAAACCACTAAACTACTATCAACTAAATCCCAGATCCCGAAGAAACAATCATCGATCCCGTACCATTATCGGTGAAAATTTCTAGTAGCAGGGAGTGAGATAGTCTGCCATCGATAATGTGAGCGGCTTTGACACCTTGAGCGAGAGAGCGAATGCA
>NZ_JANYJC010000253.1 GCF_025361915.1 Chamaesiphon sp. GL140_3_metabinner_50 | reverse complement strand
GCGATCGAGCCGAGAATGCAGGCTCCACCTGCTAAATTTCCGCTCTCTGTGGGTACGATGGCTAATCTCCCCCTGTTTCCAACACTCTGTCGGTAGAACGCCAATCCGATCGGTAATATCGATCGGGTCAAAGCTACCTGTGATTGTGAAATAAGCATACTGCTGGTTATCTTCAACCATAAATTCGCGGCTGACTGGTGACGATCGTAAAACAAGCTTATTTACTAAATACTAGCCTATCTGTTTGGGACGAACTTCAAATAATGTTGTAGGGGCAGGTTTAGCGACTAATTAAAGCGCAGCAATCAACTTGCAGTTATCTGTGGGGTAACGGTTTGAAAATTACTCGATCGCGAGCGTTAAATTTAGGGTACTTCTGGCTCGATGCCTAGAGCGCGTAATTGAGCTGCCAATCGATCGGCTCTTTGACTTTCGGTATCGGCGCGTTGGCTTTCGATCGTGGCTCGATCGCGATCGAGTTTGGCGCGCTCGTATGGGGTGAGATAACGTTGGCTCCGTTCGTCGTACCAATACAACCATTCTCGTGTCAACCCATCATAACCAGCACGTTCGCTACCGATGCCTAAGCCAATTTCCGGCATCCAGAGGGGATTAGCTGCTTGCGGTTCGTAGCTGCCGTTGATGAGTTTGTGGATCTCTAGTTTGGCTTTGCGGCGACGCTTGGGGTTGCGAAAAGTGCGGTCTTGGGGTTTCCCCAAGTGGAGCACCTTTTCAAGAGAGTAGATAACATAGTAGAGTACGCCCATCTGTGCGTAGCGAGCGAGCTTAGTAGTGTATTCCGTACCAATGGGATTTGAAACTACTTCTAGTACCAAGATTGGAGCTACTTCTTCTTCCAATAGCACGTAACTCGAACGTAGATCTTCATCGTAGAATCGCTCGACATTCAGGGCTAAGAAACCATCGGGGACGATGGGGGGCCGATCTGGATCGTCGTAATAGATGCCCATGTCGATGCCAAAGAACCAATCCATGCGCTCATCCCACAGCATTCGTAAGATCGATTTGAGCAGGCTGGGAATGAGTTGTTGAAGTTCGTTATCCACGGGGGTATCGTCGGAGCAAGGCAGTTCGTCGGCGGTGGGAAGGTATCGCGGTAGCTCGTACTGGTACATGACAAAAGACACTCAAACAAGCAGCATAGATCTACTGTATCATCTATTCTAGATTGAGACGGGATGCCTCTGGGAGGGCGATTGATTCGGCTGAAAATGAAATTTGACACAATTTGGGATCGATCGCCATCTTCGCGGCTGTAGCGACAATTTGAGCGCCATCGGGCAGCACATCTGGTTAAAAATCGCACCCATCGATCGCTAATTAAGGTAACATGCTTGGGTAGCTTGAGACTGTACTGCCCAACCTCGGCTATCAACCATTTACATGCCCATCATGCCTAGTCTAGCTTTACCTGCAACCCAACAAGAGCGACTAAAACAAGGATTGACAGATATTCGGCTGATTGCCGCCGATATAGATGGTACTCTGACTAATGGGGGTAAATTTACGCCTCAACTGTTACAGGCGATCGATCTACTCAATGCTAAAGATATCAAATTACTGCTGGTTACAGGCAGATCCGCAGGCTGGGTGAGTGCTGTTAATAATTATCTCCCGGTTGCAGGTGCGATCGCCGAAAATGGTGGTGTTTACTTCGATCGAGATTGTAGTGGGTTTGATTTTATTACGCGGCTAGAAAATATCGAATCACATCGCGCAGATTTGGCGAATCGATTTTGGCAATTGCAAGAACTTTATCCTCAAATCGAAGAATCGAGCGATAATCAGTTTCGACTTACCGATTGGACATTTAATGTTGCTGGTTTAACAGATTTAGAATTAGGCGAAATTGCGAGTTACTGTCGGCAATGGGGTTATAGTTTTACATTTAGTACGGTGCAATGCCATATTAAGCCGCAGCATCAAGACAAAGGTGTCGCGATTTTACAGGTATTGAAACTATATTTTCCAGAGCTTACACCGACACAGATAATTACCGTTGGCGATAGTCCTAATGATGCCACAATGTTCGATCGAGAGTTATTTTTACATTCGGTTGGGGTGGCTAATATCCAGCACTATGCCGATCGATTAACCCATCACCCGCGCTATATTACTCAGCTCTCGGAAGTAGCTGGATTTTGTGAATTGGTAAATCTGCTTGTAGCGTAAGGAGTAAGAAGTAAGAAACTTCCCGTCGCCCACTTCATTAATCCAGGAACCTTTAACTGAGTACATACGTCAGACTGGGTGCAGTCAAATAATATTCCAAATGATTTTCTCTATAACTAGAAGTTCGCTCATTTCGACTGCGCTGCTTGCTGTAGCGATTGTTAGCATTGCGCCTGTAAATGCCGACGATCGCGCCAAAGTTCAGCCAGTAATTCAAACTAACTATAATCAGATTAATGCTGCTTTCATTCGTAAAGATATTAAAGGTGCGACGGCATTATTTACCCCAGATTATGTAAGTATCAATCCCGAAGGTGAAAAACAAACATTATCAGAGTTTCGCGAACACTATAATAATCTTTTTACTCGGTTTAATATTAAATTAACAGCAAATAAAGCGACTATCAAAACTATCGATGTTAATGCTAATAGCTTAGATGTCGCAATCGATCAAAAAACAGAAGGTACGATTGCTGGTTTTAATAAAATTGTTATCGATCAAACATCTCGCGATTCTTGGCTGAAAACTCCCCAAGGCTGGCGACTAAAACAAAGCAAAATATTAACCAGTCAAACCACCTTTAATGGTAAAACTTTTAAGGGATAGGGGTTAGGC
>NZ_JANYJC010000224.1 GCF_025361915.1 Chamaesiphon sp. GL140_3_metabinner_50 | reverse complement strand
AATCTTTAAAGACTTTTGACTCGTCTTGGCTTCACCATTACTGGCTCGACCGTGTTATAATCGTGTTAACGAATTTAACGAGGTTGTATAGGCTTTCAAACTATATAGTTGTCTAGGTTCAGTGGTGAAGGTAGTTAGCTCTCAGAGCGGCTTTCGCCGATTCCGCGTCGCTGTTTCCCTCGACCGCTTTACTAATATAACCCGGCGGCCTAGTATTGTCAACCCCCTGGGCTAAAGTTTGTTTTTCTAGCGTGGGTAAGGCTCTGAGCCTTTTTTAACGCTTTTTACGCTCAATCTGGCTAAATATTTTTTCGGGAGGTGGCACGATCGCTCCTAAAACGCCCGTAATCAGCCAATCTGTTCTTGTAGAAATCTCCATTGTGAATTCAAAACAATTGTGGAGTGTGAGGACGATGAATTATCTGCGAAGATCGGAGTGGGACGGCAGATCGATTGGATTAGTGGGGCTGACGATCGGTGTAAGTATTGCTTTAAGTAGCTGCGGCAACTCAAGTACAGCAGATCGGAAGAGTTCGACGGCAGAAGCTCCTCAGTCGGCAACTGCGGTGATGGCTGATGCTAAATCTGCTAGTAAAGAAGATAGAGCAGCCGAAGCAACTACTGTAACTATGCCGCAAAAGCCGCAGCTAGTTAAAACAGCAGAGATTTCGCTGCGGCTGGAATCGATCGATAAGATGATGGTGCAAGTGCGTCAGATCGTGCAGAGTAAGCAGGGCGATATTTATAATTTTCAGGACGATCGATCTTTAGATAACGATCGGCATCGGCAGGCTACTTTGGTGCTGAAGGTACCTAGCAAAGCTTTGGATGCGACTGTGGCTGAAATTGCGAAGTTAGGCAAGGTAGAGAGCCAAGGGGTGAAGTCTGAGGATGTAACGCAGCAAGTTGTCGATACGGATGCACGGCTGAAGAATCTCCGTCAGCAGGAGGATTTGACACGCAAAATCATGGAGCGATCTGGTTCGGTTAGGGATATTTTGGCCGTTTCTAAGGAACTTTCGGCGATCCGCGAGCAGATCGAACAGTTGGATGCGAGTGTGAAGAATCTTCGCCAGCAGGTGGCGTATTCGACGATTAATCTCAAAGTTGAGGAAATGCAGTCTGCTACACCGAGTAGTGATGCTTTTGGGGTGCAAGTGCAGGAAACTTGGAAAAATTCTACTCATGCAGCGGGGAGTCTGGGGACAAATCTGGTGTTGGGATTGTTGTGGTTGCTACCTTTTATACCATTTATGGCGATCGGGGCTGGTGGCGTATATTATGCGATCGGCAAACGGCGGCAGCAGTTACGAGTAGTTGAAACCCCCACTCACGAGGAGGGATAGTATTAGCAGGCGATTTTTAGGTGAGTTGCGATATCCGATTGGATGTGATAACTCACCTAAAATTTTGACAGGGCGACAAGTTCAATTGTTGCTGGTGTTCTGGAGTTTGCCTGTTTTGATGATGCTTTTACTATGTTTAGAGATCGATTAGATCGAGGGACGGTCTATTTTGATAATTTTTTGTCTACCTAAGATATAGGGTAAGAGCTTGCTGATGTTGCGGGCATCGTCGATGCCGCGATGGTGGGTACCTGTTAGCGTAATGTCAGCGAGATTGAGGGCTTGTGCCATGCCGTAGCGTTTGTTGAATCCTTGAGTGATGCTGAATAGTTCTTTGAGGTTGACATGGTTGCTGGAGACTGGATCGGGTAAATCGATGCGATGGTGTTTGCCGTCTTGTTGGAGTTGTTTGCGATCGTAGTCGCCCCAGGAGCCAAAGATAGTTTTGTCGAATTGAGATAGCCAGGGTTGCCAAAGTTCGATCGCTTCGGGAAAGGTGGGAGCGGTATTAACTTGGGATTGGGTAATAGATGTAAGTTGATTGCAAAATTCGGTGAGCATAGGATGGCGCAGAGGTTTGATGAATGTTTGGAATTCATCGACAATTTTGAGGCTGGCTGTGTCTACCATGACTGCACCGATTTCGATAGTCTCCATCTGGTGGCGGGGGATGCTCTGGCTGTCGCAACAGGTGGCTTCGAGATCGACAACAAGGATATGCTGGTATTTGTCGAGGTTTTGTTCGGTCATAATTTAGTTTCTGTTAAATAAAGAGATTGTGCGAATAGCTACTTTTGCTTGCTTTATTCTTCGTGAAAAATTAGATCTTAGGGGAGTAGGTAAATAATAGATATTGAATAATGAACTGACATCGTTTATTTATTTGGTGACAAGGGAGGAGGTAGAGTCGAGCAAGACTAGTCTGGTTAGATTAGAGAGTCACCCTTGTGTCTAAATTTACTAGCTGAAAACTTCAAGCCTAACTTTAGGGAATGATGAGTCGAACCAGTGTATTAAGAATAAGTGGAATTCTACGCTTTGGCGAGATTCTGCTGCTGCAACTGGGTAAGATCTGACTATACGGTACTGGCAATCGGAACAATGGCAACAGAACTGGCAATTCGCACGGAAGATTTAACCAAACAATTCGATCGACATATTGCCGTACATGGCGTAGATTTGGCTGTGGCTGCGGGGGAAGTCTATGGCTTGATTGGCCCCAATGGTGCGGGTAAGACAACCTTGATGCGGATGCTAGCCACCGCTGAAGAGCCAACGATCGGCGAGATTTATATCAATGGCGAACGGTTGCTGCGCGATCGCAGTAATGCCAATCTCAAACGGTTATTAGGCTATCTTCCTGATGATTTTCCTTTATATGACGATCTGACAGTTTGGGATTATCTCGATTATTTTGCTAGGCTATATAAACTAACTGCCGAACGTCGTCAGCGGCGGTTGTATGATGTGCTGGAACTGGTACAACTGAGTACCAAACGCAATAGTAAAATTGCCACGCTATCCCGTGGGATGAAGCAGCGATTGAGTCTGGCACGGACGATTATTCACGAACCGATTTTACTACTTTTAGACGAACCCGTGTCTGGATTAGATCCGATCGCGCGGATGCAATTCCGGCAGATTATTAAGACGTTACAAGAGGCGGGGATGACGATTTTAATCTCGTCGCATGTCTTGAGTGACTTAGCCGAACTCTGTACTTCGGTGGGAATTATGGAGTTAGGATTTTTAGTCGAAAGTTGCCAGCTTCAAGATCTCTATCAACGCTTGAGCCGACAACAAATTTTAATTAGTACCTTAGGCGATTTAGAAGCTCTCAAACGCGAACTCAAAGCGAATTCTTTGGTATCGGATATTGAGATTTTACCTGGTACGAATCAAATTCGGGTCGGGTTTTCAGGTACGGAACAGGATGCAGCGGATTTATTGCGATCGCTAATTCACGTTCGGCTACCGATTACCAATTTTCAATGTACTCAAGAAGATCTAGAAACTATTTTCTTGAAGTTAGGACACCAGCAGGCTTCATAAGCTGTACTAAGTAATTAGATGGGAATGAGCGAACTATGCTAGCTAAAATAATCGATCGGGTGGGGGATGCCAACCCCCAAATATTTAGAGAACTCAAAGAACGGCTGACACCGCGCAATATTGCGATCGCGATTGTCGGAAGTTTAATAATGCAAGGATTAGTATTGTTGTATTTCTACGGACAACTGCCAACCCCCGACTCATTTAACCCTGTCAATACAATCATAAATAATAATTACTGTGACTTTTCTTTTAATGAAAAAGGTCGCACCTACGATGACCTGTGTAAACTAGATGGAGCTGGACATTTTTTCATTAATTGGCAAAGATGGCAAGTTGATGTTTTTACATGTTTGAGTTGGATATTGCCATTCGGACTAATTTTAAGCTCGGTTTATATGTTGGTTGCCGATTTAGTTCAGGAAGAAAAACGTGGTACTTTTAACTTTATTCGGCTCAGTCCGCAGTCGGCACAACAAATCTTTGCGGGTAAAATATTGGGCGTACCGATCCTGGTATACATTGCCACTGTATTTATATTGCCACTGCATTTATATTTAGGGTGCAGTGCAGGAGATAATATATTATTTTTAAGTAGTTGGTATTTGGCGATCGGATCGCTATGGTTCTTATTAGCTAGTGCCGCAGTCTTATATGTCTTGCTCGGTGGTGTTCAAGCAATTTTGACAGTTATTGCAGTCAGTTGTCCTCTCTGGATGCCCATAGCTGCGATTAACTCATTTGCCTCATCAGCAATCGATCCCCGCTTATCACCTGTAAGTACAGACGTATGCTGGTTTGGGATTGCGATCGCCAGTAATGCAATTTTATTCAATACTTTTGGATCGATTTGTTATTTGGCAGCTAGTTATGGAGTGTGGCAAGCTTTAGAGCGTCGCTATCTCAACCCGATAACTACCCTGATTAGTAAATCTCAAAGTTATGTAGCCAATCTGTGTTGGCAACTTTGGATTGCTGGCTTTGTCATACCTGCACTTGCACTAAACCACCACTACGATGCCTTTAGCTTGGGTTTGCTAGCAGGTATGGATTTTACGGCATTGTCGCTACTAATTCCGATGTTATTGCCGAATAAGCAAGCATTACAAGATTGGAGTCGTTACCGTCGCGAACGAGTCACGCAGAAGCATCGGCAGTTTTGGCGACGGGAACTAGTGCAAGATCTCATCCACAATGATAAGAGTCCTGCATTACTGGCGATCGCACTCAATATTGCGATGGCGATGGTAATGTGGATTCCGGTAAGCATCGTGATGCTATTCAATGATTTCACTCATGGAATTAACACTTTAGCCGGAATCGGGTTGGGAGCTAGTGTAATTTTAATATACAGTGCGATCGCTCATTTAGGACTATTTCTCAATGTCAAAAAACGTAAACTTTGGATTACAGCACTCGTCGCAGGGGTAATACTCGTGCCGAGTCTGGGTGCTTGGTTCTTATCGATAATTGATGCGCCAACTGAATTGGTGTCATTCTTACTATTATTCTCGCCATTTGCCGCAATGGGGACGAGCCAAGGTGGAAGTAGCATTTTTGCCGCATTTGCCGCTCAGTTAGCGATTTTAGCAGTATTAACTCATCAATTACAGCGAAAGATCCAACTCAGCGGACGATCGCAAACTCAAGAGATGGGAGATGGGAGTAAGAAGTAAGAAGTAAGGAGTAAGAAGTAAGGAATGAGGATTGATAATCCCAGTCTCCCCGTCCCGATCCGATCTCATCAGTAAAAACTATTAAGGTAAATAATTATCGTGTTAGACAGATTAATCGATCGAATGGGTGATTCTAACCCGCAAATATTTCGAGAACTTAAAGAACGCTTGACACTGCGAAATATCGGGATTGCAGTTGCAGGTGCATTGGTAATTCAGATTTTAGTTTTGTTATATTTCAACGGTCAAATTCCGGTTCCCATTCTATCGGATGTTACCAATGAATCTACACCGAAAGAGCTGTATCGGCAGGCTTATAGTAAATACTGTTACTTTAACGAAATTCGCAATGGCTATAGTCCCGGCGAAATATGTACGATCGATGGTGGTGGCAGCTTTAAAATTAACTGGCAAACTTGGCGATCGGATGTCTTTATTTGTCTGAGTTGGATTTTACCATTAGGACTATTTTTAGGCTCGATTTACACTTTAGTTGCCGACTTAGTGCAAGAAGAAAAACGCGGTACGCTCAACTTTATTCGGCTTAGTCCCCAATCGGCTCAAAAAATCTTTATCGGCAAAATCTTAGGCGTACCGATATTAGTATATGTTGCCGCAGCCTTAATTGTGCCGCTACATGTGTGGATGGGATTGAGCGCACAAGCAGACATTCTCACGCTAGCAAGCTGGTACGCGACGCTTGGTGGGCTGTGGTTCTTGTTAGCTAGCACATCAATTTTATATGTCTTGCTCGGTGGCGTTCAGGCTATTGTAACTGTTATTGCTGTTGCCTTTCCGCTGTGTGCGCCGATCGCAATGATTAATGCTTTTATGGCGGCTACGGTAAATAACGAGCAATGGCTGAAAGATAACTATCTCATCTCTTGGTTTGGATTGCCGATCGGTAGTAGTGCGACATATCTTTATATCTTTACAACTGGCAGTTGTTTGATAGCTAGCTATGGAATTTGGCAAATTCTCGATCGTCGCTATTTCAATCCGACTGCGACAGTAATTGGTAAATATCAAAGTTACTCGATCGACTTTTGCCTCCAATTATGGATCGCTGGGTTTACGGTACCGTTCATTTTCTCAGCAAATACTCACCACTATACTATCCGCCAAACGATAGGGGTATTTGGCATCTTCGATTTTATGGCGTTGTTGTTATTGATTCCGATGTTATTACCTAGCAAACAAGCATTGCAAGATTGGAGTCGCTATCGTCGCGATCGCACTCAGCAACGACGTAAATTTATCCAACAAGATCTAGTCCAAGATTTAATTGGTAACGATAAAAGTCCGGCAATTGTGACGATCGCGATTAATGTCGGTATGGCAATGATAGTCTGGATTCCTGTATCGATCTTTGCCTTGACTGCTCATACTCAAGGGATGGACTTTAATGTTTTCAGCACTCCCGGATATGTCACTCGCCTAGTGGGTGGTATTTGCGTTGCGGCTAGTCTGATTTTACTCTACACCGCGATCGCGCATTTGGGTCTATTTCTCAAAGTCCGCAAGCGCAATCTGTGGATTTTCGCGATCGTTGGTGTCGCGGCAATCTTACCCGTGGTTGTTGCTTACGTTCTCTCCCCCGTTGGTACTCCAACTGGTTTTGCTGCTGTAGTACTGCTGTTTTCGCCCTTTGCGCCGATGGGGCTGTTCCAACTAGCCGGAACCACGATTTTAGCTGCATTTACCGTACAGGTGGCGATGTTTGCCGCATTGACGTATCAATTAAAACGACAGTTGCAAATTAGCGGACGCTCTCAAAGCAAGGAATTACTCGCTCAGAGCTAAGAATTAATATTTTTGACTGACATCAACCCAGTTTCTCCCTGAAGCTGGGTTTTTTAGGGACTTGTCAGATCGTCATCCTTGGGCTTGCTTTTAGCCTTGCGGATCAGTTGTGCGATCGTCCGCGAGAGCGAAAGTCCCGACTCCGCAGCCAGTTTCTCTAATTTCTCTCGCTCGATCGGATCGAGGGACACATTCAGGCGATTTTTTTTTGTGCTCACAGCGCAAAAGTGGTGTAACTATGGTACCTATTTTCCGAGTTAGGAGCTAGGCAGGGGTGGATTATTAACGTTTGTGACAAAGATGAGGAAAAACAAAAAAGAGTTCACATAACATTGTATATATTTAGATTAATAGGTAATACTAGTAACTGACAGATTGGTTGATACCAACTAGCAAAACTGGTTAGCCTCTCATATTAATACGAGAGTTTTCCCAAATTTATTAAGCTATGTTACGCGATTGCGCAGCATGAGCCGAAAAACTGGATACCAAAAACTATTAAACGCATACAGGATTAAATATATGTTAGACGGATTCTCCAAGGTTGTCGCCCAAGCAGATGCACAAGGTCAATACCTTAGCACTGGTCAATTAGACGCACTCGCGGCAATGGTAGCCGACGGCAACAAACGGATGGATACAGTCAACCGGATTACATCCAACTCTTCGACAATTGTTGCTAACGCAGCCAGAAGTCTATTTGCCGACCAACCCAACCTGATTGCTCCTGGTGGAAATGCTTAC
>NZ_JANYJC010000219.1 GCF_025361915.1 Chamaesiphon sp. GL140_3_metabinner_50 | reverse complement strand
CTCGTCATGAGTCTCCCCAGGACGATATCGAAAAAACTACTTTCGGGACAATTCAGGTCTTAAAATCTCAGGAAATCAGACAACCAAACACAAAAAGTCAGTGGCAATATCTAGAATTAGTATCATCGATCTGTCAAAGTGAAAAGCTAGGTACTCCATTACCAAGCGATCTCCAGCTTGCCAGCAAAGCAGATCGATGTCCGATTGGCTACAAGCTAGCCGAGCGCAAGGTTACTACTAGATCTCATCAACCTCAAATCAATATCAATTTTATTCTTATGGAGCAACGCCGTATTTATCAGAGTAAAGGAAAATTCACAAAAAATATTATTGGAACTCCAAACTTTGTTAAGGTAAATCCAGAACAATATGATTACCGAATTCAAACAACTCCTAAACAAATAATTGTTAGTGCCCAGCCTAAATCATTTAAAGATACTCGAAATTGGACTTACTTAGCTATTTCCAAAGTTAATCCGAAGATCGAGAATAAATATTCGCAGATTACTGATTTATATTGTGAGAGCGAAAAACAGAATATTTCTATTCCGACACCTTCAGAATTAGATAAAGATAAAGGTTGTCCAGTTGGTTATAGTATGGTAAGTGCATCTCAAATGCGCTCGAAAGCTAGGTAGTAGCTGATGAGCAGGAATCTAAATCCCCACTCTCACAACTTCACTCTCGACTGTCTAACGGCAGGGACTACCAGATCGATCGAGCGCGATCGGACTAGGAATTGGACTGCCGATTATCGATGTGGTACAAGTCGAGGGTACCGCACGAGGATAGATATTTGGCTGCGGAAAAACGACGATCGGTCTGACTTCTTGGCGATAACGGGCTGGATAACCACTACCATAATAGGGGGTCGTTACCGAGCCGGGAAAAGAGTTACTACCAGGGTAAACAACACTCGGCGAGTATAACTCTGTCGAAGTTGTCGTCGTTATCCCATTTGTATAAGCTCGATCGTCAGGAACCGATGGTACGTAAATTGTAGTTGAAGAGTAACCAGTCGAAGGAAAAGGTTGAATGAAAACGCCTTGTGCTTTTCCTGCTAACGGTGTCAATAAAGTAATAATTGTCGTAGCGATCGCGGCGAAACCAAGTAAGTTTTTCATAATTAATCGTCAGTGGAAAATTGTCCACAAGCTAGATTTTTTAATCGATGCAACGATCGCCTTTATCATGATACCGAATTTGCCCAATCTTGCGCCCAAGCAAGCGTTTGATGCACTCGATCGATCGTTGCCGCTTCGCAATAAAGTCTGAGGACTGGTTCTGTACCACTAAATCTAATCAATAGCCAACTGTCATCAGATAGATTAAATTTGTACCCGTCTGCTAAATTGCGATCGCGTACTTCTATGTTAGCAATTTTAGCGAATGGTTGGGTTTCTAATTGCGCGACTAATTTAGATTTCACATCCATACTTGCCAAATGGAGATCGACTCGATCGTATTTAAAATCGTAGTTAGTTTGAGTTTCAAGTTGGCGATACAAATCGCCGAGATCTTGTTGAGATTTAGCAATCGCTTCGAGAATATACAAAGCCGACAGCAACGCATCGCGTTCGGGGATATGATTGCCATAACCGATGCCGCCAGATTCTTCGCCACCAATCAGCACGGGCGTATCGAGCATTCGATCGGCGATATACTTATATCCGATCGGAGTTTCATAGACTGGCAAATTATATAACCTGGCAATTCTCGGCACCAGATTAGAAGTACTCACAGTCTTGATAATTTCGCCTGTAAAGCCTCTTCGTTTAACTAAATGCTCGATGAGAATCGGAATCAAAATCTGCGAACTCAGGAACTCACCAGAGCCATCTACAGCCGCAATTCGATCGCAGTCCCCATCGAATACCAATCCGACTCGCACACCTGGCTCGGCATTATGGCTGCGAATTACCCGCATTAATTGAGATAAATATTTAGGCAACGGTTCTGGCGCACCACCATCGAATAACGGATCGGTATTACTATTAAGCTCAGTAATCGGCGTACCCAATAACCGATCCAATCCCGTACTCGCCGCACCATGCATCGCATCGGCAAATACCGTTAATTTACCAGATTCGATCGCCTGTTGAATGCTAGCCAGATCGACTTTACCCCGCAACTCCTGACAATAACTATCCCACGGATCGAACGTCGTCAGGCTTCCCGGCTCTGTCGGCGGCAACGTTTGTCCCAATCTCGCCTCAATTTGCTGCGTAATTTCTGGCGATACCGAACCCCCAAAATTGCCCTTCACCTTCAATCCTAAATAGTCGCCAGGATTGTGACTGGCGGTAATTACCAGCGCACCCAGCGCATTTTGACTGTGTGCCGCCCAACTAAATGCTGGAGTCGGCGCGTAACTATCACTGAGAATCACATCGAACCCCGCCAGCCGCAATGCTTCAGCCATGCGTGTGGCAAAAGTTTCCGCCATAAACCTGCGATCGAATCCGACAATAATCTTCCGATTCCCCGTCTTGGCACTATAAGTATCCGCCAACACCTCAGCCGCAATCGGCGCAACCATCAACAATCGATCGAATGTAAACTCCGCCCCAATTACACCCCGCCAGCCATCTGTCCCAAATTTAATCGCGTCCACACTCATTAGTTCCAATCTGTAGCAACTTCCCTATTCTACAGATGTGGAGGATCTTCTCACGTCCCGATCGTTACTGAATTTGTCATCTGTATGGCTACTCTCGATCCCGCTATGGCAACTCTTAGTTAGGAGGCTCGATTATCAACGAGCGTAGCTACATCAGCAAATTGGATGGTAGGTTTGACACCATACAGCTCGGTTACTTGTGCGATTAGTTGCGGCGAAAAAAATGCCTTTGCTGCCTCCTCAGAATCCCAAACATAGAAATTAAGCACCTCCTGGTTGACTGAATCAACCGTGAATGTCTTTGAACGGAGCCCAGACATGCCTTCAAACTTTGCTCTTGCTCCGTCTGCGATCTGCCGCACGTATGCCTCATTAAATTCGCTTTCATAGCGGAAACGGATAAAAACTGCAATCATGGTAGGCTCCTTGTCTGTTTTCGTTGTGGGTAACGTTGGGGGAAACGCACAATTCGGGTGCAGTTTTGTCCCAACTCCCCATTTGCCTCATTGAAGCAGATGAACTTGAGGAAGTTGTGAGCTAAAAACTGCCTTTGTGTGTCGAAGCCCCCGATTTCCCTTTGTTCAGATTAGATCTATGGTAGAGCGTCTTTAAGTGCCGTTCTAGCGGCGAGATGATTGCGGGTAGAAGTCAAAATTTCTACTTCTCGATCGAGTCTACTTGTCGTATCTTGCATTTCGAGTAAAGCTTGTTGCTCTGCTGCTACGCCATACAGATGGCTGGCTACCCAATAAGAAAGTTCGATCGGGAGTTCTGGTAAATTATCTGGTAACTCGACTGGTTGCTCTGTTAGCTTGCCAGATAAGTGGACGACATCGCGCAGGAGCCGCTCGACATCGGTCGCTAAGGGGCGTAAATCTGCTTCGGTAGGACGATCTTCGATCCACTCGACTAACCCGACGCGATAGGGCTTCTCGCGGACGTATTCTAGCACTCTGAACCGCTGCTGTCCCATCGTTAAAACTTTCATGCGATCGTCTGGCAACTGCTGGAAGTGGACGATCTCTGCACAACAACCGATGTCTGCTGGTTGTCCTCTGACGGGATCCCACATCAGCACGCCAAATCGCCTGTCGCTACTCATGATCGTATTCATCATGATCCGGTAGCGAAATTCAAAAATATGCAAAGGGAGTGGACGACCGGGAAATAGCACCAGTTCGGGGAGCGGAAATAAGGGGAGTTCTCTCACAGCGATTGAAGAAGTAGGTGCCATTTGCGGGTTCGATCGACAGCTTAGGGTGCATCTACTAGATTAACGGATCTAGCCTCGGATGTGCTAGGTACTCAAAGCTAATTACGATCGTCAACTCTAGATCTAGTGTTGGACGATCCGCTCGATCTACCCTCCGCAACAAGCTTAAAGTTATCCGGAACATTGCCTAACTTACCAAAAGCCCGCAACCAGATTGGCATCACCTTCGCCTTTGCATCGGCATCATTTCTTTATTGAAAAGCATCGATCGATCCAGTCAATTCCAATAAATTTATCTTATCTCCAAGGGGGAATTACCGGACTGCTGCTTCTTTACGTTATCAAGATATTGTTTTTCGCCTATTTCCTGACAAGTAATTTGTTCGGAATCTAATCCTGTAGGCTGACTTGTAATACCTTTCTGCTCTAGCTTATAGACGAGTACTTTCGCTTTCCAATCTTCTGAGCTGTTGTTAATTCCCATATAAAGACGATTACATTTAAAACAGTGCCAGACTTCCTGCGCCCCAGCCTCTTCCCAATACTCAGGCCACATATTAATTGTTGTATTAATCGCAGCTTCTCGATCGACAAGATCTTGTAACTTCTCTTGGGCATGGGAACTAAGCAGTAGATGTTCGATCTTACCTGGAAATACGATGTCATGCATTATATATCCACAGATACATTTCAGATATATCAGCTCTTACCTTCGCTTTATCCTTATACTGACTTTAACCCAATCGATTTAAATAATTAAAAAAACATGTAAATTATAAACCTCGATCTTTACGTATCGACAAAAAAGCCCTCATGTGAGGACTTTTTAAAAACAAATTAATAACTCAATATCTACAGTTTCACTTCGATATCTACACCTGCTGGTAAGTCTAACTTCATTAAGGCATCGATCGTTTTCGCGGAAGGATCTTTGATATCGATGATGCGGCGATGGGTGCGAGTTTCAAAATGTTCGCGCGAATCTTTATCAACGTGGGGAGATCGCAAGACACAATAGATGCGGCGGCGAGTTGGTAATGGAATCGGCCCGATCGCAGTGGCACCAGTTCTGTTGGCTGTTTCAACAATTTTGTCACATGAGGTATCTAGCAGACGGCGATCGAATGCTTTGAGACGAATCCGAATTTTCTGTTGAGCGATGGTAGCCATAATTTTTTTAGGTTTGAGTTGTCAAGGTACGGGAATAATTCAGCAGACACAAAGATAGAGATACACGCGAGGTATATCTCTATCTTTAATTTAGGTAATTAACCTACTTGATAATTTTGGCGACTACACCAGCTCCGATTGTCCGACCGCCTTCACGAATCGCAAAGCGCATTCCTTGTTCGATCGCGACTGGGTTGATTAGTTCTACTGTCATTTGTACCCGATCTCCAGGCATGACCATTTCAGCAGCACTACCATCATCGGCAGTAAAGGCTTTGATGTTTCCGGTTACGTCAGTCGTCCGAACGTAGAACTGAGGGCGATAACCAGGGAAGAATGGAGTCTTACGACCACCTTCTTTTTCGGTTAGTACGTATACTTCGCCTTCAAAGATGGTGTGGGGTTTGATACTACCTGGTTTAGCAATTACCATGCCGCGTTCGATGTCGGCTTTTTGGATACCGCGCATCAGTACGCCGACGTTATCTCCAGCCAAACCTTCTTCAAGGGATTTTTGGAACATTTCAACACCAGTGATCGTGGTGCTACGCGTGTCGCGGATACCAACGATTTCGACGTTTTCGCCAACTTTGACTTTTCCACGTTCGATCCGACCAGTTGCAACTGTACCGCGACAGTGATGGAGAATACGTCCTCAACAGACATGAGGAAGGGTTTGTCGATTTCCCGTTCTGGAG
>NZ_JANYJC010000206.1 GCF_025361915.1 Chamaesiphon sp. GL140_3_metabinner_50 | reverse complement strand
GCGATCGGGTGCAGAGTTTAGATCTGTTGGTACTAGTGCATTGTCGTCGAAAATAGAGTCGGCAGATGGTTCGCTACTATTGAGAAAATCTAGATCTAAATTTAGCGAACTACTATCGATCGAGGAATCGATCTCTAAATTATCAAAGCTTTGAAGATCGAGATCGAAATTAATTAGATCGTTGTTGGCACTAAAATCTAAATCTGCAAAATCATCCATTATCGAGTCTGAACCCGATCGATCGATAGCAGATGAATCGATGAGGTCGATGAGATTTTCATTGCTAGTTAAATCTATCAGTGGTCGATCGCTATTGAAGGAGTTTAACTTTAAATCATTCGATACCGATTGAGATACACGACCGAAATCTAAGTTATCGTCAGCGTCAAAAATAGTTTCAGCTATTTCTACGCGATCGCCCAGTGAGTTAGCAATATCTCCATCGATTGCATTACCATTAGCTATTAAATCGAGCGATGGTTCGTTGAAGTCTAAGTCACCAAATTCATCAAAAATAGTTTCATCTATTTCAGCATCTTCATTAGAAGAGTCAGGAATTCCGGCCATACCTAAGTCTAATCCATCATTAACATTCAAATCTGTAGACGATAGATCGAGATCGTTGAAGGCATCAAAAATATCTTCATCTAGCTCTGCTTCATGAGCAGTTTCAGCAATCCCTAAGTCTAATCCATCATTATTAGCAATTAAATTTGTAGATATTGGGCTGAGATCGAGATCGTTAAAGGCATCGAAGATATCTTCATCTAGATCTGCTTCATTAGCAATTCCAGCAATCCCTAATCCTAATTCATCATTAACAATTAAATTTGTAGATAATTCTTCACTAGTATATAGATCGTCAAAGGCATCGAAGATATCTTCATCTAGATCCGACTCATTATCGATCGTCATGCTTAAAGGCTCTGCCAATGAACTAGCAATACCTAAGCCGAAGGCACGATCGGTTGAATCTCCAGATAATTCTTCGCTGAAATTCAGATCGCTAAGTTCTCCGAACATAGCAGCATCGACTGGTAATTCAAAATCGAGTAAGTTAGCAGAATCGTTGCCGATCGGTAATGGCTGTAATTCGCGATCGAAGATATCTAAATTATCGAGATCGGTAACACCAGATTCAGCAAATTCTAGATCGGGGACATTCAAGCTAGCTAGCTCAAAGTCGATCCGATCGTCATTGCTAATATTGACTGCTGAGTCGCCATCGAAGAAATCTAAATCTAATGTTAGATTTTCGAGCTGCTGCTCGGCGATCGAATTATCGATCCAGTCGTTTAATTCATTATTAATGCGCTCTTTTTCTACTAAAGATTCTGGCAGGTCGCAATCTGTTAAATCTTCTAAAACCAACAGATCTGAAGCTTCAGATAACTCATCGATATTTAAACTTTCTAAATAGAGAGCATCAGAAACTGGTGGATCGACTTTAGCGGTTATCGCCAACAGCGGATCGGGTTGCCCCGGAAGTTCTGGCGTAGAATTTTCGGTCGCTATCGAAGGATCGAGATCGAACGCATTCAGCGACAATCCATCATCAGAAATTGATGCCAAATTAGCTAATTCAGACCAATTTTCAGGAGCTGGAGCTGTGACAAATAGATCGCTCATGGGGTGGTCTAAGCTAAAATCTGGAGCGGGAATATCGCCCAGATCCAGAGCTGAAGCTAGATCGGGTTGCAGTTGCCGATCGATATTACCCGGCAGATTGAGATCGGCATAGCTATTTTGAGACGGTGTGGCGGCTAATTCTGGATTTAATAAGAAACTGGGGAGATCTCCTTCGTCGATATTTCCTAAATTGGGATCGTAGAATGTTTCTTCATCGTAAGTAGCTAGATCGGCAAGTGGATCGGAGCCAGTTTGGAGTAGATTAGCCGAACCTGCGACTTCTGCTGGGGTAAATGGCTCAGAAATTTGCGCGTAAAATTTATCGGTATCGTCACCACTCAAATCCATCAAGGGGATGTCGCGATCGAGGAAATCATCATCCTGCATCCAAGTGCCCTCAGTCGGTAAATCGTTGCCGAGTAAGTTCATAAACTCATTTAACTCCATCGCCTCCGGATCGAATTCTGCGGCAGGCATCGCCATCGCCTCAGTCAAGCGATCGGATGACCCGATTCCCAGTGCGGCAATACCGCTGGTTAAAGCTGCGACTTTACCAGTATTAATCGAAATGAGGTCGGGGAGTTTTTGGGTAGTATCTTGCGCCGTCCCGGTACTCTTGCTGGTACCGCCAGCATCATCTAATTGCCAGGTACTGGTAGCGATCGATGCCGCCCGATCGGAGCGATGCCGCGCGATAAAGGCTTCGAGATCGGGGGTGATGCCAATTGCTTGATGTCGATCGGCTAACACTAAAACTTGGGCTTGTTTGACAGCAATACTCATGCTCTCGCCCAATTGTGCCAGGGAATTATCTGGATTGGCGATCGCCAGCCGACAAGCTGTAAATAGATTCGTCCATTCTAAAAACTCAAAATTTTCGCCCAAATTGCCCAATTTCTGACAGATTTGCTGAATTTGAGTGCGGATCTCAGGACGATCGGGTTGTAAGCACAAACCGATAACTTCATCTAGTTTGCGAGAGACATATTCACCAAAAACTTGTTCGATCGCCGGATCGCGAGGCAGATTCCGTTCGGTGCTGACGACAGCAGGTGCATCGGCGGTTGCTAGTAGCTGCTGAAGGTAGGCTTTGAGTTCTTCAAATACCGGATCGCCGATCGGATCTCCTAGTGCTGGATCGGGCTGGTAAGGGTTGCTAGCTGCCCGAACTTCCTGAATTCCAGCGGACAAAAATCCAAAGCTTTGCAGAAATAGCGATTGGAGTTGGCTATCTACCGGAATTTGGGGATGTTCTTTGAGGATTCTGAAGTTGGCTTCAAACTGATTGCTAATTTTTTGAACGTCAGTCAGCCCTAGCATGGCAGCACTACCTTTGATCGAATGTGCCGCGCGAAATAATTCGCGAATCATCGTTGGCTGTCTGACTGTTTCGGGAAGTTTGCGTAAGCCTTGCTCGATCGTGATTAAATGTTCGCTTGCTTCTTCTAAAAAGTAGCCCAAGATGCGATCGTTTTCCATAACTAGGGGGTGGGGGATAGGGGATAGGGGATAGGGGATAGGGGATAGTGCAATACGGTTCGGTTAAGAACAGATCTCGCTCTAATTGCTCCGGCTTAGGTTGGAATCCCCCT
>NZ_JANYJC010000202.1 GCF_025361915.1 Chamaesiphon sp. GL140_3_metabinner_50 | reverse complement strand
GGTTGAAGAATGAAACCCAACAACCCCAGCGTTAACTACAGATCTATCTACACATTACCCTAGAAATCTAATTTGACACTAGCAAGATTGAGCTAAAATGACGATCGAGTCTTCAAGCAGCATCGAGTTATGGAAGCCAGTCCCGCCCAGATTAGTCAAGCAGTTCAAAATCTCTACGATACTTATCCTTTCCCGCCAGAACCTTTGCTCGACGAGCCGCCGCCAGGGTTTAACTGGCGGTGGCAATGGGATGCGGCTTATAATTTTTGTACCGGACAGATGCCCCAAAGACGAGATATTCGGATTCTCGATGCGGGTTGCGGTACGGGGGTGAGTACCGATAGCTTGGTGCATCTCAATCCTGAGGCGCAGGTAACGGCGATCGATCTGAGTCCGGGCGCGCTGAAAGTTGCCACAGAACGCTGTACGCGATCGGGTGCGACAAGAGTAGAATTTCATCATCTAAGTCTGTTCGATGTTGCCCAGTTACCGGGGGAATTCGACCTAATTAACTCGGTCGGAGTTCTGCACCATACCCCCAACCCAATTCGCGGTATTCAAGCCTTGGCGGGCAAATTAGCCCCCGGTGGGTTGATGCATATTTTCGTCTATGGTGAGTTAGGGCGGTGGGAAATTGAATTGATGCAAAAAGCGATCGGCATGTTGCAGGGCGATAAGCGCGGCGACTATCAAGATGGGGTTAAAATCGGTCGATCGGTATTTGCTGCGCTACCTGAGAATAATCGCATTCTCAAGCGGGAAAAAGAACGCTGGGCGATGGAAAATCATCAGGATGAATGTTTTGCCGATATGTACGTTCATCCCCAGGAAATTGACTATAATATCGAGACATTATTTGAACTCATCGATGCTTCTGGGTTAGATTTTATTGGTTTTTCTAATCCTGACTTTTGGAATTTGGAGCGGCTGTTAGGTAAGGCACCCGAAGCTTTAGAGCGTGCGAAAAAGTTAGATATTCGCGCCCAATATCGACTGATCGAATTGCTAGATCCCGATGTCGCTCACTATGAATTTTTCTTGGCGAAACCGCCGTTACCAAAGGCTATCGATTGGACGCAAGATGAGATTTTGCTGGCGGCAATTCCCCATCGGCACACTTGTATTGAAGGTTGGGAAAGTCAGAATGTGTTTAATTGCGATTGGAAGTTAATTAATCTATCCGATGCTGAGTTTGCTTTTATGCAAGCTTGCGATAAGGAGCGGCAGTTAACAGTTAGCGAACTGTTAAGTTCGAGCGAATTATCGATCGATAATATTAGATCGCTCTTAGCTAATAAAATGATTATGCTTAAAGTTAAAAGTTAAGGCAAAACACCGACTTTTCTAAGAAGTCGGTGTTCTAAACACACCCGATTGACTCACAAATTTATGTCTGTAACCGTTCATTTTTTACCCGATAAAGTTACTGTGACCGCCGAACCGGGCGAACCATTATTAAATGTTGCCGATCGCGCGGGAATTACGATTCCGACTGGTTGTTAGATGGGTTCTTGTTATGCTTGCGAAGTGGAAATCGAAGGACGAGAAAATCCCGTGCGGGCTTGTTTGGCAAGTATTCCAAGTGGCGAATCTATACTGATAGTCCATCGTTATGACGATCCGATTTGGTAAGATTTTCTACTTAAAAAAGCAGGGGAGATTTATAAGTCTCGCCTGCTTTTCACCTATTTAGCTAGATTTACTTAATTACGATCGCCTAAAACTTGTGATTTAAGGCTGTTGAATTGTTCGACTAGGTGTTGACGATCGCGTTCGCGAATTAGGTAATTCCACACAAATTGCCCCACATAAAACAAACCAACTAGTTTGAGTAATGGCGAAACGAGCGGGATCTCGTCGATCGCACTCAGTCCGGCAAAGGCAAGTTTGGTAGCAATTAAAGCTAAGAAAATTATGCCTAAGTTTATCAGCAGTTTGCGATTATTTTTGAAGACTTCAGTAGTAGATGAGATTACTTCCTCAAAAAATCCGACGGCGTTACCTGGGATCGATCCGATCTGTTTTACGAAAGTTTCATCATTAATACTATCTTCAGCAGTAGGAAGATCGGCTGATTCAGGTATAGGTTGTTCGAGATCGATCGCAGGTTTTGTCGATAGTGCTGACTCAGTTGAGATTTCATCATTACCGATGTCTTCAACCGCAGACATATCTGCTAACTCACTTGGAGTTATATCGTTTCTCATCACCGTTTCTGCGACAGTAGCATCGATTAGCTCTGTTGGCGGTTCGTCATAATTAATGATGGTATCAGTCGGAATATCTACTGAGATGGATGACTCGGAATTAGTGGGGGCAGATTCAGGTGGTGCTTGAGTAGCTACTGAGTTTTCAGACTCGATTTCAGCTTCTTTAGCAGTAGGTTTAGCTGCTAAATCTGTGTCTGCATGTTCATCTTCATATTCATCGATTCGCATAATTTCGTGCAATGCAATATCAGATTTCATGGTAGTCACCTCAATAAATAAAATAATAAAAAGTTGAATTAGTCGATTAGCTCGTTACCTAAAATTCTACTAATACTGAGAATATTGATGGTGTTAAGTGCCAGCAATTCATCGATATTTACAGCTATAAATACGCTTTTTCAACTCACTTATTTAAGTCTAAAACTATGCTCGTTATTAATTATCATTCGATCTAGGGAGCCAGCTCGAATCAATAGATAGATCTAGTCTCAAATCTGGGCGTTATTAATTAGTTGCGATTCTCCAGGGGAGAGGCTACACCAACGCGATTCGGCAGTGGTTCGGTGTGTAGCTCTAGCTCTTCATGGCGGAGCTGTTCTTGGCTGGTAGCGGTAGTTTGCTCGATCTGTTTGGCAATCTCGACTCGTTCGTTCTTCATACAATTTGATATTGATATAGGTGATGCCGCTGGAGCCTAGTTGCGCGATGGCGGATTCGGTAGTATTGTCGGAGAGTTTGATGGCATTGGGAGCGGCTTTGAAGGGAGCTAAGTAGCGATCTTAGCTTTGGGCGGTCGATTTACGATCGTTTTAGTTAGTTTGAATAGTTACCCGGTCGATATTTATTTAACAAGTAGACCTAAATAAGAGGTATCCAGTCAGTTATTAACAAATGCTGTTTAACTAAGCTGGATACCGCGAAGTAATCTAAGTTGTGAGGGTGGAGAAAATTATCTAAGTTAGCTTAATTCTGACCGCCTAAGACTTCGGCTTTAGTCCGTTTGACAGCTTCCATTAAGTCGTGACGATCGCGTTCGCGAATTAAGTACCGCCAGACAAATCGCCCGACGTAGAATGCACCAACTATTTTGAGTAATGGTGTCATGAGGGGAATACTCTCGATCGCGTTCAAGCCAGCAAATAACAATCGGAGGCTGATAATTCCTAAGAAAAATAAGCCTAATGTTGTCAGCAATTGCTGATTTTCTTTAATAAAAGTCGTCGTCTTCGATGAGATATTATCAAATAAGCCTTGGTTTTTAGTCTGGATTGTAAACCAAAGTTCTTGCGCCGATTTGGTTGCCGAGTCAGGCGAATTTGGGGCGGCTGCGGACAGGTCGGCATACATATTCTGCCGATCGTCTAGTTGGGTAGTTTCAAGAGTCATAACAATTTTTTGGATACTATTGTTAAATTAGGTTTTGGTTTCGACTACAGGATGACCTTCGACATTGACATCTAGCTCTTCACGGCGAAGTTGTTCTTGGGCGGTCACGGTTTCTTTGTCTACGACTTTGCTAACCCGGACTTCTTCGCGGACGAATGCTTCTTTGTGAAACTCTGGAACTTCTTCGTAGACTTCTATCCGGGCAACTTCTCCTGCTTGAAAGTTGGTTGCGCTGGGAGTAACTACGGCTTCAGCATTACCAGGAATCCGCTCGACAACAATGCGTTCTTTTTCGACGGGCACCGATGCTGTTGCTGTTTCAGTTTCGACATGCTTACTGACGATCGCTTCGCCAGTTTTTTGACGATTGGTAGTCGTAACTAATCGTTCTTCGTACAGCTTGAGACTGGAATGATTTTGTTCGCTTAAATTATATAAGTTGGGTTCTTTCTCGTAATTGTATGTATCGCGATCGGCTACCATGCTAGTAGTTGCTGGCATATTTTGCATGTCTTCAGCACCAGTCACTGGGGGACGATTTTGGGGCATAGATGCTGCCGGACGATACACATTTCTGACTTGTTCTTCGCGATCGTAATCGATTTTAAGATCGTCGGTAAATTCGGGTAATGCTTCAGCTTGAGCTTTAGTAAGATTCTGAGCGTAGATTCGCGTACTATCGGCATTTACATGCGCCAAGCCGATCGGTAGTAACACTTTTTTGCCGACAATCCATAAGCCAGTATTAATTACTAAGTAACGAAACCGTCCGCCATCGTCTACTAAAACATCATCGACCGACCCGATTTTCTCTTCGCCAGCATACACATCTAAGCCTTTAATTTCGCGACCGTTAAAGTGTTGCTTGTAATCTGGATTGAAGTCCGCAATCTTGTGAAGAGCCATTTAATTTAATCCTCTGCTTAAAGTCTTAAAAACTTATGTATTTAAAAGTCTAGATGCTGGACTATTTTTAGATATCCCTCGTTTTGTAGATCTGGGGGTTCCATTGGAGAGATATTGGCATTAGGCGTTAATGCCACCACTTCTGCACGGGTGTGTGGTAACAGTGCCCTGCGCCGCTCAAAAAGGGCTTCTAGTGCCACATCTATGCCGCTAGTATTTCGATACTTACAGCAATCAGCGATCGTCTTAGCGTAGGTTTCTGTACGGTCGATCGTTTTACCCGGATGACCTGTAATTCTAGACTACCAATCGCTCAATTAAAGATCTGTTAGACTCTGAGCGTTACTACTTCTCAATGCTAACAAGACTTGTCCGGTAGATACCATTTGTCCGGGCGTACAATACACAATATCAATCGATCCTGTTTCCTCGGCTTCGATGGTCATTTCCATTTTCATCGCTTCTAAAATTACTAGTTTATCGCCTGGATTTACTATGTCTCCTGGCTTCACTAAAACTTGCCATACATTGGCGGTTAAATGTGCGACGATCGGCGTACAATTGGGCGGTAGCTCCAGAGTTGGTGGGGGCGGAGCAGCCTCTGGTTCGATGGCTTGTCTGGTGAATTCACCAGCGGCTGCCCAGGCATTTCTTTCGGCTTGAAATGCCGCTTGTTGGGTATTTTTAAACCTAGCAATATCATCGGTATTATTGGCGAGAAATTGTTGATATGCCGATAGGCTAAATGTTGTTGATTCGACTTTTAATTTTACCCGCCCATAAATCAGATCTTCCCGATATTGTAATAGTTCTGTTGGCGAAACTGGGAAATACCTAATTTGGTCGAAAAAGCGTAACAACCACGGTTTGGTAAAGTCTGCCGTCTGACGATAACGATTCCAAATTGGCACGGTACGACCGACAAATTGATAACCGCCGGGGCCTTCCATACCGTAGATACACATATATGCGCCGCCGATACCGACAGCATTTTCGGGTGTCCAAGTCCGAGCGGGGTTGTATTTGGTCGTGACTAACCGATGGCGCGGATCGATCGGGGTAGCGACGGGCGCACCTAAATAGACATCGCCTAATCCTAATACTAAATAACTGGCGGCAAAGACAATTTCGCGCACGGATTCGATCGAATCTAAACCATTAATTCTCCGAATAAATTCGATATTACTCGGACACCACGGCGCATCATCGCGGACGGATTGGATATATTTTTCGATCGCCAGTCGGGTCGAATCATCATCCCAAGATAGGGGTAAATGCACGATGCGGGTGGGTATGGTTAACTCGTCAATATTCTGTAGATTAGAACGAGCGATCGTTAATAAATCCAACAATTCGCGTTCTGGTAAAATGCGACTATCGTAATGAATTTGAAGCGATCGAATGCCTGGAGTCAAGTCGATAATCCCCTCGATCGGATTAGCTTTGAGCCATTCCATTAAGGCGTGAATCTGGAATCGCAAGTTGAGATCGAGAACTAATTCGCCGTACTCAATTAATAGATATTTATCACCCGATCGACGATAGGTAGTTAGACTGTCACTGGCAGGTAATTTATCTATCAATAATACTTGTTCTGGAGTATCATCTCTTACTTCAGGTACAAGTGTGTCAATCTCCCGATCTTGGGCAAGTTCGAGGGCATTGGCACGCTCGATCGAGATTGGGTAAAATCGAACTCGATCGCCTGGTTTGAGTTGACCAATTTTCCATAATTCTGCTTGTACGATCGTCGCGGGACAGACAAAACCACCCAAACTAGGGCCATCGTGGGCGAGAATAATCGGCATATCGCCCGTAAAATCGACAGTCCCGATCGCATAGGCATTATCGTGGATATTGGATGGGTGCAAGCCTGCTTCACCACCATCCGTCCGCGCCCAGACTGGTTTGGGGCCGATCAGCCGAATTCCCGTCCGTGCTGAATTATGATGGATTTCCCAGTCGGTTGCAAAAAACATCTCGATATCTTCAGGCGTGAAGAAATCTGGCGCACCGTGAGGGCCATAAGTTACCCCGATTTCCCAATGATTCGTATAGCTAGGAATTAATTCGGGAGCGAGACCGATCTGGGGAATACTTTTAGATGAATCGTTGAGATGCAGAACATCGCCAGTGCGTAAAGTCCTTCCCCCATGCCCGCCAAATTGACCGAGAGTGAAGGTAGATTTGCTGCCGAGATAGCTGGGGACATCAAAGCCGCCAGCAACCGTAAGATAGCTTCTATAGCCATTTCCAGTAATGCCGGATAGCTTCAAAACACTACCTGTTTTGACATTAATCACCGTCCACCAGGGCACAGGTGCGCCGTCGAGGGTGGCTGTCATCTGCGCTCCCGTCAGACAGATCGAGCGATCGCAATTGAACCGAATTTTTGGCCCTGACACCGTACATTCCAAGCCAGCGGCATCTGAGGGGTTATTTAGGAGTCGGTTCCCCAGTCGAAATGCTAAATTGTCGATCGGGCCAGATGGCGGTACGCCGACATCCCAGTAACCGATTCGTCCGGGATAATCTTGAATAGTGGTATAAGTACCAGGATCGAGAATATCGATCGATTGGGGCTGATAATTAAGAGTATTTAAAAACTTTGTGTGGACATTTCCAGCTTGATATTCAGAAGCGGAAATTGCTTGAAATAAGTAATCGAGATTGGTTTCAATTCCGGCGATCGTGGTGTTTTTTAGAATAGTTTGAAGTTGAGAAATTGCTGCATTTCGATCTCTCCCATGTGCCAAAACTTTCGCGAGTAATGGATCGTAATAAGGCGTGACCTCCGTTCCGGCGACAATCCAACTATCGACCCGCACATCATCGGGAAAATCTACTGCGGTTAATAAGCCAGCACTCGGTTGGAAATTGTGATGCGGATCTTCGGCATAAATGCGGACTTGAATTGCATGTCCTTGGGGCTGATATTGGTAATTAGTTAAATTTAGATCTTCCCCCGCTGCTAATCGCACCATCCATTCAACTAAATCGATATTGCCGACTAATTCCGTCACACCATGTTCGACTTGAAGGCGGGTATTTACCTCCAAAAAGTAGAATTCCTGACTATCGGCATCGACAATAAATTCTACAGTGCCAGCCGATCGATAGTTGACAGCTTTCCCTAATTTAATAGCGGCTGAATATAGTTGCGATCGCAAGTTATCATCGATACCTGGAGCGGGAGTTTCTTCAACTACTTTTTGATTGCGGCGTTGCAGCGAACAATCCCGTTCTCCCAAGGCAACTACAGTCCCTTTCCCATCACCAAAGATTTGAACTTCAATATGTCTAGCGCGATCGAGATAACGCTCTAAAAAAATCCCACCTTGACTAAAATTTTGCTTGCTCAATCGATCGACTCGATCGAATGCTGCTGCTAAACTATCACTATCCCGACAGATTTCCATCCCAATACCGCCACCCCCAGCCGTACTTTTGAGCATCACTGGATAACCAATCTCAGCCGCGATCGTTTCTGCCTGAGCTTGACTCTGAAGTAAATCGCTCCCTACTAACATCGGAATGCCATTCTCCGCCGCGATCGATCGGGCAGTATGTTTGAGTCCAAATTGTTGTAACTGGGCTGGTGTCGGGCCAATAAAAGCGATCTGGGCGGCTTCACATGCGATCGCAAATGCAGCATTTTCACTCAAGAAACCATAGCCGGGATGAATGGCGCGGACGCGATTTTCCTGAGCAATTTGGAGAATTCGATCGGCTTGTAAATAACTTTCAGCGGCGGTAGCTTTACCAACACAAAAAGATTCGGTCGCCATATTTACATGCGGTGCATGTCGATCGATCTCAGAATAGATCGCGATCGATTCGATGTTTAAACTGTCGAGGGTGCGGATGATTCTACAGGCGATTTCGCCACGATTGGCGATGAGGATTCGCTTGAGCATAATGTGTGGATTTTGAGGTATGGATTATCGATTCTCGTTCCGAGAGGCTACGCCAACGGTAAAATTAGGAAAGCAGCCAGGATCTATTAATCTTAGAGATCGTCAATCGGTGAAAATTCGGTTTTATTAACGATCGACTGCCAACACTCGATTGTATGTTTGGGCAAACCGTTGTCGCTGTCGCTGTGCCATCCAGCAAGTAATTTCCCAAACATCGGCAACGGGCTTCTGCGTGTATGGTAATGTCTGCATATAGCCATCATCGAGAAATTCCGGTGTCATTGTCGTTACGTTCATCTGCTGCTGTGCCTGGTGTTGCCAAATTAGATCCCACCATCTTTCATGAGCTACGAGTGCCTGCATGTATTCTGGGGCGCGAGGATCGGGGACTTGAGCGTGTTGAGCATAGCCAACCCGACAATGAACGTGTAGCGTTCGTTGGGCGCATAGTGCGAGAATGTCCCACTCAGTATCGATTAGGCGTTCGCAAACGACACACCAGTGGCTAAAGTCACAGGTGAGTTTCATTGCCGGAAACTCCAGTAGTAAATCCCTGGTAATCCAAGGATTGAACAGCGAACGACTGCGGTGTGTTTCAAAGCCGATCGAAATTTTGGCATCTCGCTCAATTTCTAAAGCTTTACCAAAGAACTCGATATTCTGCTGCCACGACCAGCCATCATAACCACACATCGTCGAAACAAACATCGCCCCCATTTCGGCTGCGTGCTCGACAGACCAACGTAAGTCATCGAGATGATCTTCGATCGTGCGATCGCGCTGTGGAATCCACCAAGTTTCAGCTTCAGCATCGGTTCCAGTCGTGGCTTCGGCAATATATACCAGCCCGCTCTCATCGAGCTGTTTCCGCAATTGACGGCGTTGTGCTGCTGCTCTAGGGATCGGCCCCTCTAACCCATCAAATCCAGCTTTAACAGTTTGTTCGATGCGATCGTGTCCAATTAGATGAGGCGCACCCGACCAAATCGAGCGGAGCATTAGTAGTTTCATTTATTAGTTACTGCCTGAATTTGCCGAGCTAGATACTGTTGAAATTGCCAAACTGATATTTCTAGATGTCCGAGTGGCCCCGGTGTATACACCGAAGAACGCAGTCCGCGTTGGACGGCGGTACACACTTCGACATCTTCTAAGTGGAATTGCTTGAGTGCGACAATTTCTCGATCGAGCAGGCGATCGAAGTCTGGCAATTCCTGACTTTCAGGTGTGACTAATAAGGTGGTGTGAATAGTCATTTCCCGTTCGCTATTAGGTAATAATAAATACCAGTAAACGCGATCGGGGCCGATAAATAGTAAGAAATTGGGGGTGCCCAGACACACGGAATAGCGTTCGCGATCGCTAGCTTGCAGATGACTGGGAGCCGCAAACATCTGGTCGGGCTGCCCTGATTTCATCTTTTCGACGATCGATTTTGCCAACGGTAGATGGCAGACAATTCCATTTGCTAATTCCGGTTCTGCCCAAGTACCTGTCGCCGGAATCATCGGTTCCAGAGTTTTGGAGTGAGCACCTAAATGATGGTAAGATTCCATAAAATTTTCAACCAGCACCTTCCAGTTAAACTGGCACTCCCACTTCAAATTTGCCACCATGTTCATTTCTGCCATGTTCCAGCGTTCTAGATATGGCAATAGGCGCGCATAATGAGTGCTGACAGGTTCGAGCTGGGAGTCAAATGTGACAAATATAAATCCTTGCCAAATCTCCGATCGAAAGGTGGGCAAACAAATCTTCTCTCGATTCTCCTTCTGAGAGGCTCCGCCAACGAATTCCTCGCTCTGCTGCATTTCTGGCGCACCCATCAGCGATCCATCTAAGCCATAACTCCAGTGATGATAAGGACACAAAAAACTGCGCCGATTACCCTCGGTTGGATGTCCGAATCCTGGCGGCATCATGTCCATGCCGCGATGGGGACATACCCGCGACAACACGCGAATTAGATTGTCTTTGCCACGGACGATCGAAATCGACTCATCGAGTAGATCGAGATTGACATAATCCCCTGGTTTGGGTACTTGCGAAATATGTCCGATACACAGCCACTGCTTGTGGAAAATATGCTCGACTTCCCACTGATAAAAGTCTGGATCGGTATAAGCTTGGGCGGGAAGAGCTGTCGCGGCGGCTGGCATTCTTGCCGCAGTCTGCTGAATTTTTTGCTGAAGTTCGGTTAATTGCATTTGAGCAGAAAATTTTGGATTTAATACTGACATGACAATTTAGTGCCTAGAGGATATTTGAAAAGTCTAGTTTGTTAAGCGTAAACCCTAGAAATCCCCCCTAGCCCCTTAAAAAAGGGGGGAACCGGATTTAAAGTCCCCCTTTCTAAGGGGGATTTAGGGGGATTCAGATCTACGATCGGTTTCAACTAATTTATACTTTGTCCCAAATTACTAATCTAATTGGGGTGGGATTGTAGGCATTACAGGGATTATTTACTTGGGGACAGTTAGAAATTAATACCATCACATCCATTTCGGCTTGTAGCTCGACTATTTTACCTGCTTCAGAAATACCATCGACAATTTCTAAACTGCCATCGGCACTGACAGGCACATTCATATAGAAGTTAATATTACTCACCAAATCTCGCTTATTCATCTCATACTTACTCAGTTCTAGTAAGTAATTTTCGACACAGGCGTGGAGATGCTTCTTATGCAAACCATACCGTACAGAATTGCTCTCCATACTGCACGCACCGCCGACTGTATCATGACGACCGCAGGTATCGTTAACAACTGTCATCATCACATTCCCTTCGTTGGAAATAATCTTGGTACCAGTGGTGATAAAGATATTGCCCTGACGGACGATCGTATCGGGGGCACTATATCGCTCGGATGAATCGTGGGCATTATAAAATAATGTATCGACGGCTTGATTTCCCTGGAGGTCGATAATGCGGAGAATCTGACCGGATTTGACTACGCGCGACCACGGTTGACGGGCGGGAATTACTTCATCGTAAATAGCATTAGCCGAATCGAGTGTGGGGTTGGAAATTGTAGAAATCATGTTTATTTTGTGGGGGTAAAGATGTTGATGGATGTGGACTCGATCGATCTCTTTCAGTTACTGCATAGATCTTTACCCCCCCAACCCCCCCTTATAAAGGGGGGGCTTTTCTTGCTCCCTCCCCTTTATAAGGGGAGGGCTTTTCTTGCTCCCTCCCCTTTATAAGGGGA
>NZ_JANYJC010000190.1 GCF_025361915.1 Chamaesiphon sp. GL140_3_metabinner_50 | reverse complement strand
CAGAGCGGCTTTCGCCGATTCCGCGTCGCTGTTTCCCTCGACCGCTTTACTAATATAACCCGGCGGCCTAGTATTGTCAACCCCCTAAACCGAAATTAGTTTAACAAATTTAGTTTCTAACCCTAAAGTGTTGCTCAGTGCTAAGTAGAAGCCTAATTTAGAGTCAATGATTTAGTCGGGGAGCCGAGGATCTGAGCGGCTGACATTATCTTTCGATCTGAGTTGAGTGAAAATAAGTGCCCTGGAGCAGTCGATGACTTTTGACATTTACCTACGACTCTTTAATAGTAGAGAATTCAATTACCTCCGGTACGCTACGCGAACGAGCCTACATTGCGGTAAAGACCTGCCAATCTTGAATATTGGCACCCTTGAGTACCGACTCAGCTTGACTGATTTGCGCTTGAGTCCCGTCGATCGATACTAAGTAATGTCCCTGCTGTAAAAAATTGGTGTAGTGTTTGGTCTGCTCGGTTGTGATGTGATTGTCGGTGCCGCCCACTAATACGCCGCCAGATACAGCTCCATAGAATGCTCCAGCCGCCATACCGATAAGTACGACGGCACCACTGAAAGCTGGAAATGCTAAGGTAGTTAGCCCAGCAACAACGCCACCAACAACACTTCCTGCCGCACCAGCTTCTGCGGCTCCACGCGCGATTTGTCCTGAAGATCGAGTCGAGTCATCGCGGGAGAACTCAGACTCGGATTGCACTACTGGTGTGATATCGCCGACTGTCGGCGTTGCTGTTTCGGTTTCTGGAGTAACGACGGAGACTCGATCCATTGGAAACCCGATGGCTTGGAGTTGACTTAATGCCGACTCAATCTGCTGGAGATCTGGAAACATGCCGATCGCGTTTTTACGTTCTAGTGCCATGATGTCTGGTTGTAGGGGTGATTTAGATCGGTATGAGGGGGTGTTGTACTCTCAAGTTTAAATCGTTCTAAAACTGTGAGCATCCGTCCTTAGAGTGATTCCAATCGCAGCACTAGAGATTTTTGATGACTCGGCAAGGATTACCGACAGCCACAACGTTAGCAGGAATATCTTTAGTGACAATACTCCCCGCACCAATTGTGGTGTTATTGCCAATCGAGACCCCCGGACAAATAATCGTGCCACCCCCAATCCACACATCGTCACCAATTGTTATTGGTGACGCCATTTCTAGACCGGATCTACGGATTGCTGGATCGAGCGGATGGTAAGCGGTATAGATTTGGACTCTTGGGGCGAGGAAAACGTTATTTCCTAAGTACACTTTATTGCAATCTAAAATGATGCAATCATAGTTAATATAAAGATTTTCGTCTGCAAAAATATGGCAACCATAGTCACAATAAAAAGGTGGCTTAATTTCAAAAGATCGCCCGATCGATCCAAACAGTTGGCGGATAATTTTTTGTCGCCGTTCTGGTTCGTCGGGACACGTTTGATTGAAGGTATGAAATAGATTTTGGGCGAATATAGTCATACGCTGAAGTTCGGGATCGTTCGCTAAATAAGGTAAATCTGCCAACATTTTTTCCCGTTCGCTTTGGCTCATATCGATTAAGTGAATGTGTAGGTGCAGTTATTTATCAAATAGATTATGCCTGAAATCTAGATGGTGGGCAGTGCCCACCCTACGAGATATTTACTAGAGATAACTTTGAATTACTTTGGTTAAATATTCAATTAAAATCAGTGGCTCTACGCCCAGATCTCCGCGTTCGGTAGCTGCTAAAATTCCGGCTTGAGAGTGCCACCAAGCGGCAGTTGCTACGACTTCTGGAAGCTCGACTTTTAGCCGACTGTTAGCGGCGATTAAGCCACCAATTAAACCTGTCAAAACATCACCACTACCGCCTCTAGCTAAAGCTGGTGTACTTTCAGGAATTGCGATCGATCGACCATCAGAATCGGCCACGATCGTTCGCGCTCCTTTGAGTAAGATAATTGCTTGAGAGGAACGAGCGGCGGTACTGGCAGCAACGAGTTTATTAGTTGTGGGAATTTTGATAAATAACCGCTTAAATTCGCCAGTATGGGGCGTTAAAATAGTTGGCTGCGTGCGAGTGGCGATGGTTGAATCGATACCGAGTTTTGAGATAATATTGAGAGCATCGGCATCGAGAACGATCGGGCAATTTGCGGCGAGAATTTGTTTGACTATTTTAGATGGTCGTTCGGTTAAGCCACAACCGCAGGCGATCGCTTGATACTTATTGAAATCTAGTTCGGGAAGAGATTTAATTGTGCCAGCTTCGGTTTCAGGACAACTAATAATTAGAGATTCTGGTAGGTAGTTGAGTAATATTGGTTTGAGAGATTTGGGAACGGCGATCGATAGCATTCCTACACCAGTTGCTCTTGCTCCTAATGCCGATAAAATTGCGGCACCACTGTATTGCTCGGAACCGACGACTAATAATAGGTGACCCTGTTGATATTTTTGAGTAACAGTCGATCGATATAGTGGTAAGTTGGCGATCGCCCGATCGGGTGTCATCCGCGAGAGAGTCGGCTGTTCGCCTAAACTTTGATGAATATCTGCTAAAGGTAGATCGAAATCGATTAACTCGGTTTTGCCTAGATATTCAATCGCTTGTTCTTGAATAAAAGCTAACTTCCACAGTCCCAAACAAAATGTATGTGTCGCTCTAATTGCGGTACCTAAAACATTACCAGTATCGCCATGAATACCTGAAGGCAAATCGATACTCACAATCGGCACCTTTAAACTATTAATCGACTCGATCGCATCAAATAAGTTACCTGTAATTTCACGATTGAGACCAAATCCGAATAAACCATCGACGATCGCATCACAACCTGCCAAACCCCGGACATCATCAACAATTTTGACTTCCAAACTGGAAATATAACAATAATGTTGATTGGTAAGTTCGCTGAGTTGCTCAGACGGTACATAAATAGCAACTTCATACCCCTGAAAATACAACTCGCGGGCAACTACGAGCGCGTCGCCCCCATTATGTCCCATCCCTACCAAAATCCCGACTCGTTGATATACAGAACGGGGATACAAAATTTGAAATCGTCGGGCAATTAGTCCTCCCACCTTTTCCATAAGGGCGGCGACAGGCATCCCGGC
>NZ_JANYJC010000189.1 GCF_025361915.1 Chamaesiphon sp. GL140_3_metabinner_50 | reverse complement strand
GCGATCGTTTCTGTCAGCCATCGATCGAACATTTCGGAGAGGAGTTGTTGCTTGAGCTGTTCGTCTAGCTGGGATTCGACGATCTCTTCGACTTGAATTAGATGTACGCCGACTGCGGTAACGATTGGTTTGAGCAGTTGGGGTGGCTTGGCTGCAAAAATGGCTGCGGAGAGTTCGGGACGCAGTTGTTTGCGTCCGACTTTACCAATATAACCGCCACGGCGACGGAGTTCGGGGGTAGGAATATATTGCTGTGCGACATCTGCAAAGCTGAGATCGCCTTCAAGCAGGGAGTAGTAAATCTCCATTGCTAAATCGTAGTCTTCGAGGATAACTTCGTAGATAATAGCACCACTATAATCGAGCAGATTTTGATAGAATAATTGCTCGATCCGATCGCCGAATAAGTGTTCGGCTAGTTTGTGAGAAATTAGCTCTTGAGTTACCATATCTTCAAAATCATCGATTGACAGACATCGCTCTTCCAGCCATTTTTGAGTGGCTTCGGCACTTTCTAATCGGTTGACGAGCCGAAACTTATCGGCGGCTGTTTGTAAGTCGGCGGTGGTAAGTTCGATGCCAACTTGTTTGACTTGGCGATCGATTGTTTTCCGGCGCACGATTCGCTGTCTTAATTCGGGTATCTTACCTGCTAGTTTAGCTTCGTAGATTAATTCGCGATCGCTAATTTGGTTGTCGATATTTGTGGTCATTATCCATCAATTTATTTTAACGATTGTTATTACTCAATTTCTTAAATGGATCGAGAATAAAGTCAATAATTCGGCGGTGGCGAATTACGATTTCGGCAGTAGCTGGTTGACCCGATTTAAATTGCAGACAATTACCTTCGTATTTAATACAAGACTGACCTAGTTGTACTTCGATCTCATAACTAGCCATCGTTCCTCCCGATGTCATCTGGGATATTTTGGAATTGGGAGCCACCCAGGTTAATTTACCCTTAACTACATCATAACTTTCAAATGGGAATTCATCAAATTTAAGTTTGACATCTTTTTGAATGTTAGGATCGGCTTTTGCATCCAGAGAGGTGCGTAATGATTCGCTCTGAGTGGCGGGAATTTCGCCTTTGAAGACTAGCCCGCTCGTATTAGATGCAATTTCGACAATTAGTTGTTTGGGCTGGACTACAGCACCTTCTCGATCGATTGGCAATTCAAAAATTGTGCCATCTGTATTGGCTTGGATGGTATGTTTTTTAATTTGACTGGTTAGGAAATTACTTTGCTCTCGGTCGCGGGTTATTTCAGATTTTAAAGTTACAATTTGACTTTCAATTTCTCTAAACTGCTGTTCTGTTTTGAGTACGGCAATATTTCCGCCTTTTATCAAACTTTGAGAACCACGTTGTTGTTCGACGAGTCGGAGTTTCGATCCGGCGATATCTGATTGATTTCGCGAGATCGTACCTCGATAAATTTCCTGTTGCTCTCTAAGTCTGAGTTGAGCTTGAGCAATGTCGGCTCGACCTTGCTGTAAGATTTTTTGATAGTTTTCTTGTTGTTCTTTGACTCGGAGTTTTGACTGTTGGAGTGTGGCGAGTGCTTGGGTAAAAAGCTGATTTTTTTCGAGCGCGATACTGGCAATTTCTTTAGTTTTAATTTGAGCGACTGCTCCAGTCTGATAGAGTTTATTATAGCGGCTGACTTCGGTTTGAGCGTCTGTGAGGCGATTCTGCGCCATCAAATGATTGGTTTTAGCATCTAGTACTCCTTGCACGGCTTGACGCACTTGAGTGAGTTTTTCAGCCTGCTGGAGATTATAACTGGATTGGCGATCGACAAGGGTTTGTTCGGCTTGACGCAGTTGGGCTAATTTTTCAGCAATTTGGTTGCGGGAGTTGGTTTCTAGCGTGGCGATATTTTGCTGTGCTTGGGCGATTTGGGATTGTTTTTCGAGCAGTTGCGCTTGATTTTGCTGTTGTTGAGCGGTAGTTCCCAACCCCATTTGATTTTTCATTAAAAATAATCGATCGAGGCGTTGTTGCGCGCCATCGAGTTTGAGTTGATTTTGATAGAGTTGTTCGCGGACATTTTTGGCATCGAGTTCCATAATTATCTGTCCGGCTTTAACGATATCGCCTTTTTTTACATACACTTTAAGTACGGCGACGCTACCTTCAATATCGGCTTCGCGTTTGATCGTATTACCTTTTGCTTCTAATCTTCCTCTGGCGGTACCAATTTCATCCATCTGATAAAAACACGCCCACGGAATGGCAATTCCCACGAAGGCTACTAGTAAATATAATAATCCCCGCGTCCACGGTAGGGGCATCATATCGATTAATTCTTTTGCCGAACTCGACCAATCATTTAGTTTGCTAAGAGTAGTATGAGCGATGGCTGTAAATTGACTGGATGAGTTGTCTTCAAAGTTTGTAGTAAAATTATTAGTTTGGCGGACTTGAAGTTGACTTGACTCGGAACGTTCGATTTTAGAAACTCGGTCGAATTTAACTACTTTCTCTCGCTCGCTCGATGGTTCGGATACTTCTCGAATTTTATCGGCTATTTCTCGATCGATATTTCCTTTGACGATGTATGCTTTGATGCATGAGTTGGGAAAATCGCTAATATCGCCGTTGTCGTTATAGCTACTGAGGATAATTATTTTAATATCCGGGTATTTCTGACTGATAATTCGAGCGGTTTGTAAACCATCGAGCCGGGGCATATCGAGATCGAGTAAAATGATATCTGGCTGTAAATGTTCGAGTTGTTCGATCGCATTATAACCATCGATGGCGGTACCAATAATTTGGAAATCTCGATGTGGTTGTAGTAATGATTTAAGTTTTTCTCTGACGACGCGAAGATCGTCTACTAGTAATATTTTAATCGGTTCTGGACAACTCGCGGCAAGCATAATTTAATATTAACGATGAAGTTTATAGTTCTAATTGAAAGTAATTTTTATTCAATCGCAGAGACGCAGAGGACGCAGAGAAAGAAAAATGAAAAGACAGAAAGAAAGAGATTTATCGATCTTTTCCCTTGGATGAGCGCAGTATTATGTAAATTCACTATCCACTATCTCCTACTCTTGAATAGTAACAAGTTGCTGATGATTGAGATGATAGTATTGTCCGCGTTTGTCCATCAGTTGTTGATGATTGCCGCTCTCGATTAACACTCCTTTATCTAAGACTAAAATTAGATCGGCATTGCGTACTGTAGAGAGTCGATGGGCGATAATAATCGTACTGCGATCGCGTCTAATTTTCTCTAGGTTATTTTGAATTATTTGTTCAGATTCGGTATCTAAACTGCTAGTTGCTTCGTCAAATATTAACAGGCGGGGATTATTTAATAAGGATCGGGCGATCGCAATTCGCTGGCGTTGTCCTCCAGATAACATGCCGCCACCTTCACCAATTTCGGTATCATATCGCATGGGCATTTTCCGAATAAATTCATCGGCACCTGCTAATTCGGCGGCGCGTTCGATTTCTTTTTGGTTGGCTCCTGGTTTGGCAAGCGTGATATTTTCTTTGACGGTGCCGCTAAATAAAAATGTATCTTGATCGACTACGCCGACTTGCGATCGCAAGGAATGTAATGAGATGCTGGTAAGGTCTTTACCATCGATTTCGATCGATCCATTTATGGGCTGATATAATCCTAGAATTAATTTTGAGAGG
>NZ_JANYJC010000150.1 GCF_025361915.1 Chamaesiphon sp. GL140_3_metabinner_50 | reverse complement strand
ACAATATTGTTGACGGGGCTATAACCCAGAAGGCCTGGGCACCTTACCACTCCTGCGCTACAGCACGAGTCATCTTACTGTCAACACTTTTAGTTCAATTAGGGGTAGCTCGGCCCTAATTGCCGCCCCCATCGCCGCGCCAAATTGAGGGACCGATCGGCATCAACTGCTGAGTGGACCTTACCAGCCAAAAATCGACGGGACTTTCGCGGTTTCAGTCACCTGCTGCGGGGCCTTGCTGCCCTCAAACGGCTCATCTACCCGCGTTTCCGAGCAAAATGTTGCTGAGCTAAACCCGCCAAACCGCTTGACGATACTATTGCGCACGCGAGTGCGGTCATTGGCAAACCAGAAGCGTTCTCGGGAGCTCATGGTTTCGTACTCGGTGATCAGCACCAAGCCGTCTTCTTCGTCCATTTCGTAGCGGCCCACCACCGGGACGATTTCGGCATAGCCCAGCTCGCGGAGCATTTTTCCCGATCGGCCCGTCTCATCGTCCGGCACCAGCGCAAAGCAGGTTTTGCCTTCGTGGACCTCGCCGTCTTCGCGGTCCCACTGCATGGTGCCCGCCCAGCGCACGTCGGCTCCGCCAATGGCCAGGCCGGGGTCAATTTGGTGCATTTCGCACAGGGCCACAATATCTGGGTGGGCCTTGTCCAGGGGATCGACTCGAATTTCCGAGCCGCCCATTTCAGCCCGCTTGAAGGCTAGGTGGTGGGTGGTGCGCTGGGAGCGCCAGGTGCCTGCGCTTTTTTGGAAAAATTGCATTGCGTCCATCGGGAATCGGTCTCCTCTAGGGGGAAGGGATGGGCAGGGGGCCCGGCCTGCCGCCGTCACCTGGGTGGTTGTTGTCCAAAGCCCCCTGGCCAGCCCCAGGTGATGGGGCGGGTTCAAAGCCTGTCCCCATCATACCGCAGGCGAATCGGCCATCATTCTGTAACATTAGCTACGGTACCATGGGGGGCATGGTCGTATTGTCAAGCTTGTGTTATAATGGTTTACAAACAGCGTTTTATACCCAGTACGGTTTAGTACGGAAATATCACTATTGTTGACGCTGATCCGCCCAATCCGTTTGCTGACCTTTAGCCATCAATTTTGATGTGAGGAGTCGTGGATATGGACCTGCCGCTATCACTAAGCATGGAACAACAGTTCAACCTCAGGCTCTATGAGGGCCAGGTTAAGGTGCTTTCCCAAGACCAAGCCCAGGAGTTTCTCCTGGAGGTCATGCGTCAACTGATGATCAAAGACAATGTGATTCGCCACCTTATGAAGCAGGGGTGAGGGAGCAGGGGCGATTGGGTGTGCCAAGCTGTCCCTTTTCTGTAGAGATAAGAGTTGAGAATTGGAGGGCGAAAGTTGCCGATGGTCTCCGACCGTTCGCGGAGCGTCTCCGCAGGACAGAGGTCATCGGCCGTCTATCATCGGCGGTCCGCTGTCGGGCCCTTTGAGTCGTAGGGGGTGTTGCTGCAAAGCACAACGTCCCGTCATCCGGTATTCTTCGGGATTTGATTTCAGCGCAACATCCTTAGCGGGCCCTTAGTGCGCCCTTGGTGGATGTTCATACCCAAATCATTATCAAGCTGCTGAATCGGGCTGCTTGCCCCGCATTCCTGAGAAAGCGAGGCCGATTTATTACGGATTGTTACTTAGTTTCTGATAAATAGGACACCGTTTACCCTCTTCTTTTATGGTCAGTAGTGGCTCACAAAATCTGTGGGCTCTATAAATTTGACTGATTTAAGGAGAGTTCAATGCTCGACGCATTTTCTAAGGCCGTTGTCTCGGCTGACGCCAGCACCTCTTGTGTATCCGACCTGTCTGGCCTGAAGGCCTATGTGGCTTCCGGCAACCGTCGCTTGGATGCCGTTAATGCCATTGCTTCCAACGCCTGCTGCATGGTGTCCGACGCCGTCGCTGGGATGATTTGCGAAAACCAAGGCTTGATCCAAGCCGGTGGGAACTGCTACCCCAACCGCCGCATGGCGGCCTGCCTGCGCGATGCTGAAATCGTGCTGCGCTACGTCACCTACGCGCTGTTGGCTGGTGATGCGTCCGTGTTGGACGACCGCTGCTTGAACGGTTTGAAAGAAACCTACGCCGCTTTGGGCGTGCCCACCACCTCCACCGTGCGGGCCGTGCAAATTATGAAGGCTCAAGCCGCTGCTCACATTAAGGACCAGCCCAGCGAATCTTTTGCCGGTGCTAAATTGCGCAAAATGGGTACGATTGTCACCGAAGATCGTTGCGCTAGCTTGGTTGCAGAAGCCAGCAGCTACTTCGATCGCGTGATTGCTGCCCTGAGCTAAATTGCTCGCGCCAACGAATAGTTTGACGACGCTGTCGTTTGGCTAAACGTTTCAAAATTAACACCGAATTTAGCCAAAACTGGAGATTTAAGACATGAAATCAGTTGTGACGACAGTCATCGCTGCTGCAGACGCAGCCGGCCGTTTCCCTAGCACCTCGGATCTCGAATCCGTGCAGGGTTCGATTCAACGCGCCGCCGCTCGGATGGAAGCTGCTGAAAAGCTCGCTGCCAACATCGACAACGTCTCTAAGGAAGCTTACGATGCTTGCATCAAAAAGTATGGCTACTTGAACAACTCTGGCGAAGCTAACGAAACCCAAGTTAAAAAAGACAAGTGCTTACGCGACATCAAACACTACATGCGTTTGATTAACTACTGTCTAGTTGTCGGCGGTACTGGCCCCTTAGACGAATGGGGTATTGCTGGTGGACGTGAAGTTTACCGTGCATTAGACCTACCTACCGCTCCTTACGTTGAAGCTCTTCGTTTCGCACGTACTCGCGGTTGCGCTCCTCGCGACATGTCCGCACAAGCATTGGTAGAATACAATGCTTTACTCGACTACACCATCAACTCCTTATCCTAGTTTGGAGTTAGCAAGGGTAATTAAGGTTGTCCGAGCGATAAAGGGGCTTTCGATCTGTTGCTTTGCCTGATGGTTGAGCGAAAGATCGAGAGCCTCTTTTGATATGTTTAATTAAGCTAGATCCCCGACTTCTTGAAGAAGTCGGGGATCTGTCGAAGTCTAATTTGCCATAAAATAAATTATGACTAATAAACGTTTTTTTAATATATTTAATCTGACCGAAGCCGAAGCGATCGAGCTATTGGATACACCTTTAGATAAACTCGCTGAAGATGAATCTCGCTATGTCGCAGCTTCGCATTTAATTAATTTTCCCACAACAGCAGCGATCGATGCACTAATTAGGGCGATCGATAATAACAATCCCGAACTCGATAATCGGATCGTGCGGCGTAAATCGGTAGAGACATTAGGCAAACTCCAAGCCAAACAGGGATTACCCGCAATTCGGACTTGCTTGAGCGAGTCAGACTGTTATACTGTCGAAAATGCCGTATGGGCGATCGGCGAAATTGGCACTGAAGATCCAGAAATATTATCAGAAATAGCGCAAATATTAGATCGCGAAGGTCAGAATCATCGCGTCATCATTCATACTTTAGTCAAGCTTAATTATCTACCAGCACTCGATCGCATTCGCACCTTTACCGAATCGTCAGACGAAGCTACCGCCAGTGCGGCAATTGCGGCGGTGTGTCGATTTACAGGCGATTATACCCCAATGGCACGAGTGATGGAATTTTTATTCCATCCCAGTCGCAATGCCCGCCGCGCTTGTATTCAAGATCTGATCGATACTAACTATTATCCCGCAATTAGCACGATCGCGAGATGTCCGGTATCGATTGTCTTTCGATTGCGCGCGATTCGGTTATTAGCAAATAATGGCATCGAACGCGGCGAGATCGAATTTGCCGATATTCAATCGAGCTTAGAGCAAACTTTACTCGATCGACCCCAAGATTTAGAATTAATTCATGAATACGATCTGCCGCCGACATTAGAATTTTTGATTCGGCAGTTATACGAGACTGATTTTGGACTGTGTTATTTAGCCACGCAAACTATTTTAGATAACTTTGCCGAGCTTGCGCCTGCGGCTTTACTCGCAACTTATGAAGCAGAGGCATACAACGATTATGGCGCGCACTACCACATTATGAAGTTATTCGGGTGGCTCAAATATGCACCAGGTTACGATTTACTAGTCGAAGCATTAAATAACCGCGAACCGCAATTCCAAAAATCTCGTGCCGCCGCCGCACTAGCTCTAGGCGAACTCGGCGACAAGCGCGCAATACCATTACTCGTCGCTAGTTTAGATACTAAAATTTGGGATTTAAAATACGCAATTTTAATGGCATTAGCTAAACTCGGCGATACCAGCGGACGAGAAATTACAGCTAATGACGATGACTGGATCATCCGCGCTCGTGCGGCTGGAGAGCATTAATAGCCCTCATCCCCAACCCTTCTGTCTTGTCGTTTTTTTATTCGGGGGGAACCCTAGATCTAAAAACGCCGCTCCCTCAGGGAGAAATACGGGCACAAGCTATTTGAGTTGTTGCGTAGTCCTTTTACCCCACCCCAGCCCTCCCCTTATAAAGGGGAGGGGGCAAAAGCCCCCCTTTATAAGGGGGGTTGGGGGGGTAAACCAATCTCAAGCGAAGTCCAACAGACTTGTGCATACACAGTAGATTCCCTATTTCCTATTCCCTATCCCCTATTCCCTATGGATTCATTATTCGATCGACTCAAACATCCCAATCCTAATTTACGCGATCGAGCGATGCTAGAAATAGTCGAAACTCGCGATGAGACGACAATTCCTCGCTTAATGAGCATCCTTGACGAAGATGATACCACCTATCGACGGGCGGCAGTCAAAACCATTGGTGCGATCGGGATGGATACGATCCCTTATTTAATCGATATCTTAGCTACCAGTCAGAATGTTACCGTTAGAGGTAGCGCGGTTAAAGCCATCGCGCAGGTAATTGTCAATTATCCCGAAGAACCGCTATCGCCAGCGGGATTAGCATGTCTAAAAACATCAATGAGCGATGAAAATCCCGTCGTGAATATTGCCGCAGTAATGGCACTAGGGCAACTCGGCACCCCCGCATTTGAAATGTTAGTCGAGGCTCTTCAGACGACAGATAATATCGCGCTCCAAGTCACATTGGTGAATACTTTAGCCTCCATTGGCGATATCCGTGCCGAGCCAATTTTACAAGCAGCAATTCAGGATGCTAATCTCGATGAGTACGTCCGCGAATCGGCGGTAAGTGCCCTACCTAGATTGGAACAAACGATTAAATACAAACAAATGCAAGCAGCACGAGGTAATTAGATGTTATTTATTTCAGGTAAGCACAACGATTGAAATCGTTGCTAGTGATACAAAGTCCGCCTACGCGGACTAAGTTTTAAATAATTAACCTCAGTTCGGGATGAGGAAAATAGATTGGCTTCGCACCAGCACCGCCAACGGAAATCATTATCCCGTTGGCGTAGCCTCTCCCACAGGAGAAACTCGTGTTAGATTAATCTTCTCTTTATTCCCCTGCGCTCTCTGTCTTGATGCTCTAAACCGTCGGGGAACCCGACGAGCGAGCATCGCTGCGTCTCTGCGGTTTAATTTCTTAGCTATAGTTGTAGGGGCAATTCATAAACTGCCGCTACTATGGCGAAGGCTTAGGGGTCGAACTTGGCGATGTAATCGGCTTGGGCGCAGGTTTAATTGCCTTAGCTGGAACGGGCAATTTAGCAACTCCCGGTTCTTTTTTAAGTGCCACAAATAAATCGAAGCGATTGCTATATTCATCTAGAATCGCGCTAGTAACTCCCAAACTTCTCACTGCTTTTAATCCAGCTTTAACCTGTGGAGACATATAAGGTAAAAGTAAATTACCTGCATTAATCGTTCGATCGACATCGATGAAAAATTGCCCGTTATGGTTTGTCAAACTCGATTTAGTCGCTTGTTGAAATAGAGCCGAATCAGCCAGCGATTGTTGAGGTTTGGGTAAGAAAATCGGGGTCACAGGCGCACCCAAATTTAAGAAAGCGATATTTCGATCGAGCCATCCATGACTAGCAGCAGTAACATTTAAAGGCGATGTCCAATTAACGACATCTTGCCCATTTACTTTAGCTTTGGCAATTTTAAAAATCTGTTTTTGCCCCATCGTATTATCGAGTCTGGCGAAAGCTTTTTCGGCAGTAGATCGATCGCTGACTTGTTGTAAAACAACTAATCCTGCCCCAAATTCAGTATCGACTTTATCAGATTTAGGCACGATCGCAGCGGCAAATGCACCTTTACTCCAGTTGAGGATTTCTGACTCTAGTGCTAACCCCGTCAGATTTTCCAGATTTTTAACCAGATCTGCGGGTTTGACGGGTGCCAGCGGGTTGGTATCGGCACTACGGGCGTAGTCTTGCCACAATCGCTGTAAGTTGCCGCCAGAGACCATCACGAGCGTGGTTGCAGGCAAATTAGCGGCGAAGTTTTGACCCTGATTTTCGACTACTAACTTTTGCTTGGTGTTGGGTTTGAGCCAAGAAATTCCCTTCCAGGCGATGCCGTCTGTTTCGAGTTTGGCATTAGCCGCGATGCCCTGCTGCGCTTGGGCTTGCGCTAATTTATCAGCCGCTAAATTTTGGGGTGAGTTAGCCGCAGCTACCGCCGTAGCGACGGGAATATTGGCATATACCTGCACGAAGGGTCGATCGATTTCAATTTCGGTTAAGGCTTTGGTGTAACCCGGTACGACGAGCAGCGATTTACCACTTTGTTGGGTATCGATAACGCGTTGCAATCCGGGCTTATCGCTGGCAATGGCGACAAAATTATCTAGCAGCGCGATCGCCATCGTCCCCGTCTTGCGCTTAAATTCGCGAATGGTAACCCCTTTGTAGTTACTTTCGACTAAATTGGCATCAACTGGAGTTTGGTGCTGTTGTACGGCTTTTTGGGCGGCACCGCGATCGACTATCGGTAAAATGGCAACTGTTTGCGAAGATGGAATTTTGGCGCGATCGGATTTACTAGAAATCGCACCCGGATTATTTAGCACCCCTAATAAAATTTGTTTGCCAACCCACGGCTGGATATCGCGTTGATAGTCATACCCATAGTTAGTCAAAAAATTAGTTTGAAAGTTGGCTATTTGCTGTTCGAGGATGCCGCGACCGATGGGGATGCCAAATTCTGAGAACTTCTGCCATTGTGCCGCATCGGTAGAAATAGAGACAGATAACAGCGTATCCTGCGGTAATAAGCTCACGCCGTTACTGGTATCGAATTTATTCGCATTGCCAGATAATAATTTCCATGCCCCGCCTACCATCAAACCAGCAACGAGAGCAGCCGCACCCGTACCCACCACAACCCGCCTGAATTGTTGTTTTTTGGTGACAATAGGCAGCCTAGACTTGGCGTTTGGCATTTTGTTAGGCATTTCGATCTCGTTAAATGTTCGTGCGGTTGGTAGTTAGGGATTAGATTTGGCAAAAATCCTGAGTCTGATGCTATCACAAGAAGTCGTACCCGATTGGATGTCTGGCAGTCCTAAATCATTTGTGAGATGCGAACTTGGTGTGATTTTAACCGCAGAGGCGCAGCGATGCTCGCTCGTCGGGTTCCCCGACGGTTTAGAGCATCAAGACAGAGAGCGCAGAGGGAAGATTAAGAATTCTCATGCTATCTAGGATTGCTACAGCAAGGCGCAAATTAGAAAGATTGTGAAATCTAATGCCACCAGATGGCGATCGCAATTGCCACTACCGCACCAATAATTGTATTAATAACATTGACGAGTTCGTTACTGAGCCAGTCGATTTTTGACTGTAAGGTGGCACCAATAACACTTTCGAGATTAGTAGCAATAAAAGATGCGATCGTGCAAATAATTACGCCAGTAAATGTAATTAGCCCCAGGCTGTAAGCAACTAAAGAAATTAATATACCACCCACGATTCCCGCCAGCGTCCCTTCTAGACTAATCGCCCCTTCCGTACCTCTGGGGACGGGTTTTAAGGTAGTAATTAGATATGTACTTTTGCCATAAGCCTTGCCAACTTCACTCGCCGTCGTATCTGCTAATTTAGTACTAAAACTGGCAACATAACCTAATAATAAATAAGATTCCCGGCCAGCATCGAGCCAACCGAACTTAACTGCCGCCACCCCGATCGCACAGATTGTAGCAGCAAACGCCGAGCCCCAGACATTTTCTGGCCCTCTCGCACCGCCGCGTTTTTCGGCAATGCCTTCAGCCTCTTTTTGTGCCATCCCAATTCGAGTCACCGCCGAACCGACTAAAAAATAAAACATTACCACCCCATAGCCGCGCCATCCTAAAGTCCCCCAGACAACCACTCCTAATCCCCAAGCATTAATTAATCCGGCGGGAGTTAAGAGCTTTTTAGGGATGATGGTTGCCAGAATTAGTAAGACTGAGTTTAAACCGATCGCGACAAGCCAAGGATTAGAGCCGATTTCATTCAACCAATTCGGTATTGTACTTAACATAGTTTAGACAAATATATACTGCTGACTCGATCGGGTAACAAGCATAACTCTCTGACGGTTGAGATCGATAAGATCTTTTGTTTATCCTAGCAATCGTCTGCAATTGGGTAAATTTTGCATCAATTTTCAATCGCTTTCTCGCTAGTAAATCCGATCGATCGATAGCCGCCAACCATTGATGTCTAAGGCTTGTATCCCATCTTCAGGAATAACACGTAGAGCGGATTGACAACTCGAACATGGGTGCTAGTCGATCGTGCGGAGTGATAAATTTGATATTTTCCTGTAACCTAAGGAAAGATCTAAGTTTAAATATATTTACAAACTGCATCTATGATAGCAACTGCACTGAAACACGAAGTCAAGGATTTATCGCTCGCACCCCAAGGCAAACAACGGATTGAGTGGGCAGGGCGGGAAATGCCCGTGCTACGTCAGATCCGCGACAGATTTGCAGCAGAAAAGCCTCTAGCTGGAATCCGCATCGTCGCTTGTTGCCACATTACCACTGAAACTGCTCACCTCGCGATCGCGATCAAGGCGGCTGGTGCCGATGCAATTCTAATTGCTAGCAACCCCCTCTCTACCCAAGATGACGTTGCAGCTAGTTTAGTTGTCGATTATGGAATTCCCGTATTCGCCTTCCGTGGTGAAGACGAAGCTACTTACAAACGTCACGTTCAAACCGCTCTAGATCACCGCCCCAACATCATCGTCGATGATGGTTGTGATGTAGTCGCCACTATGGTTCAAGAACGCCAACACCAACTCAGCGAACTAATCGGTACTACTGAAGAAACCACCACAGGTATCGTTCGTCTCGAAGCGATGTTCAAAGCTGGAGTTTTGACATTCCCTGCTGTCAACGTCAACGACGCTGATACCAAGCATTTCTTTGACAACCGCTATGGTACCGGACAATCTACCCTCGACGGTATCGTTCGCGCAACTAACATCCTCCTAGCTGGTAAAACCATCGTTGTCGCTGGTTACGGCTGGTGCGGTAAAGGTACCGCCATGCGCGCCCGTGGGATGGGTGCAAACGTCATCGTCACTGAGATTGACCCTACCAAGGCAATTGAAGCCGTTATGGACGGTTATAGCGTCATGACAATGGCAAAAGCAGCGATTGTCGGCGACATCTTTATTACCGTTACTGGTAACAAGCACATCATCCGTGCCGAACACTTCGACGCGATGAAAGATGGTGCGATCGTTTGTAACTCCGGTCACTTCGATATCGAAATCGATCTTAAAGCTCTTTCCAGCAAATCTTCTGGTGTCAACACCGTCCGTAACTTCACTGAAGAGTACAAACTCAACAATGGTAAATCTATTATCGTGATCGGTGAAGGTCGTTTAGTCAACCTCGCTGCCGCTGAAGGACATCCTAGCGCAGTGATGGATATGAGTTTTGCCAACCAAGCGATGGCTTGCGAATACCTCGTCAAAAACCGGGGCGAACTGACTCCAGGCATTCACTCTATCCCCGTCCATGTGGATAAAGAAATCGCCCGGATGAAGCTCGAAGCAATGGGCATCCAAATCGATACCCTGACTAAAGATCAAATTGACTACGCTAACTCTTGGACTTCTGGTACCTAGATTAGATCTTCAAGACTAACTAGTTTTTAAAAAGCACAGGTTAAATTTAACCTGTGCTTTTTTTACGAGATATCATTTAGATGAAAAATCTCAAGTTGAATAGATATAGTCAAAATTTTAGCTTTTGTTAATCCAGCTAAAAATCCGTTCGACTGTTAGCTGAATCTCTTTAGCAAACTCTGGTACGGGTAAAACAGTCTTAGGTTCATCGATAATTTGAAAGGTTCGATCGATTCCCATCACAAATACCGATCGCTCTTTAGGATCGATTAGCCAGCCCATTTGAGTACCATAAGCTAGGCAGTGATTAATGTTCTTTAGTACTTTAATAGTGCTTTGGTCTGATGAAAGTATTTCAATCGTCCAGTCAGGAGGAATATTAAAGACATTTTCAAGATCGCCATTCTCGTCATAAGGAATTTTAGCCTGAAATACTTAACGATCGAGATAATTAACAGATGAATGAGCGATTGAGATTCAGAGAAGAGGCGATCGCAGACTTTACTAGATCGTGGTCTCAACGTAGAGGGATTGAATCGATCGTCGTAGTACCATCCGCTCGAAATACGCAAGAGTGGGATGGCAGACTACGACAATTAACTAGCAGTAACAACGCGATCGATCTAGAAAGCACTAAAATGAAAGGGAAAATAGCGGAAATAACTTATGGTGTGGCGTTGGTTGATTGGTATTGTCGCGATCGTGCTGATGGTTTTAACTCCGATTAGTGCTGGCTTAGCACAGCCAGCACCTACTGAGCTGACGGACGCTCAATTTGAACTAGGCGACAAACTTAGAACCCAAGCTTTCACCGCGACAAACGACGGGGATTTTGGTAAAGCAGAAACATATTGGACGCAACTAATCGATCTATTTCCGCAGAATCCGGCAATTTGGAGCAATCGCGGTAATTCTCGTGTCAGTCAAAATAAATTAACTGAAGCGGTTACCGATTTTAATAAATCGATCGAATTATTACCCAACTATCCTGATGCTTATCTCAATCGCGGGACAGCTTTAGAAGGTTTGGGTAAATGGGATGCTGCTATCGCCGACTATCAGTATATCCTCAGCATCGATCCCAAAGATGCAATGGCTTACAATAATCTCGGCAATGCCTATGCTGGTTTAGGCGATTGGAATACCGCGATTAAAAATTATCTCAAGGCTTCAGAAATCGCCCCCAATTTTGCCTTCGCACGGGCTAATTACGCTCTGGCTCTGTATCAGAATGGTGAAACTGCCGAAGCGATTCGGAATATGAAAAATATCGTCAGAAAATATCGTGATTTTCCTGATGTCCGTGCGGCTCTAAGTGCCGCTTTATGGCAGGACGGCAAAAGAGGTGAGGCGGAAAGTAATTGGGTAGCGACAGTTGGGTTAGACGGTCGTTACAAGGATCTAGATTGGGTCAAAAATACCCGCCGTTGGCCGCCGAATATGGTGGCAGCTTTAGAAAAATTCTTGAAGTTGCAATAACCTCAATCGCTGGCGGCATCTCACCCGATCGAGACTACCGCTCATACACATCTATGACACTTTGCTGTTTAGTAGTACAAAAGTTTTGTTTACTATAAATATAAGTACGGTATTCGATCGGAACTTTAGGTGGTTGGGATGCTGTAGATCGCAAGTTCTTTGCTGATGGTGGAGTTTTTGACAAGATTTATGCTAAACGATAATCGATAATTTTAGCGATCGGTTATGTTAAAGATAATCGATCGCTCTAAGTTTTTAGAGGGATAAACTGATAGATAATTCGATCGAGGAACGATCTTACATCAGACTCAGACCACTCAATCTAGAGTGTAAGATCGATCGGATGGACAGAATTTAATTGCACACACCAATCTAAAATTGGAGCATAAAGATATGGCACATCAATGTTGTGGCCCTGGTTATGAATCTCCGCAAGCAGCGATGACAGCAGAGCGGAAGCAATTGTTATATACGATCGCGCTTTGTACGGGTACGAGTATCCAAGAGCCTGACTATCTCGCCACGATCGATAGCGACCCCACATCGCCTACTTATAGTCAAGTGATTCACCGTTTACCCATGCCTTATATCGGTGATGAGTTGCATCATTTCGGCTGGAATGCTTGCAGTTCTTGTCACGATGACACTAGTAAATCTCGGCGATGATTGTACTTCAGATATTTGGATCTAGATGGATACATATCGAGTTGAGTTGGTAAATCGGGGCGGCATCGAAATTGATGTCGCTCCCGATGTCCAGATTTTAGACGCGATTGAAGCATCTGGCTTGCGATTGCCTGTTGGTTGCCGTGATGGTGTCTGTATTACTTGCGCTGCCAAACTAATCGCTGGCGAAGTCGATCGCTCTGCCGAACGCTGTCTCAAACCAGCCCAAATTGCCGCTGGTTATGTTTTATTGTGTGTGGCTCATGCGAAATCTAATTGCCGATTTGAGGTTGGTACTGAAAGTCAAGCAGCTTTGTATACCAACCCTTTCAAAGGTTAATTAAACTTTCCAAGAGTTGACGAAAATAATTCCCACCAAAGAAATACAGACAACAATAATCGTCCAAAACCATCCTTCCTCAATTGCGCCTGCCTCAACAGCAAAATAAATTGCCA
>NZ_JANYJC010000109.1 GCF_025361915.1 Chamaesiphon sp. GL140_3_metabinner_50 | reverse complement strand
ACCTATCAAAACTTCTTCCTCCTCTATCCCAAACTCGGCGGGATGACTGGTACGGCAAAAACCGAAGAAGTCGAGCTGGAAAAAACCTATAAAATCCAGGTGACGGTGATGCCCACCAACCGAATTCGCCAACGGTACGACTATCCCGATGTCGTCTACAAAACCGAAGAAGCTAAATGGCGCGCCGTCGCGCAAGAATGCTCGGATATGCACGGTACGGGTCGCCCGGTACTAGTGGGTACCACCAGTATCGAAAAATCTGAAATTCTTTCCCGCTTATTGCACGAGCTCGAAATTCCCCATCAACTCCTCAATGCCAAACCAGAGAACGTAGAACGGGAATCGGAAATTGTCGCTCAAGCCGGACGCAAAGGCGCAGTCACGATCGCCACTAACATGGCAGGTCGTGGAACGGATATCATCTTAGGTGGTAACTCCGACTATATGGCACGCCTGAAGCTGCGCGAGTACCTGATGCCCCGTGTTGTCGCGCCCGAAGATGATGGCAACTTTAGCCCCGCCACAGTCGCCGCCGCCCAACAGAGCAAAGCTTCGGGACAGGGTTTCGGCTCTGGTAAAAAAGTTAAAACCTGGAAAGCCTCGCCCGATATCTTCCCCACCGAAATCTCTAAAGAAACCGAGGCTTTACTCAAAGATGCGGTCAACTTTGCCGTCGGACACTATGGCGAACGCAGCTTGTCCGAACTCGATGCCGAAGAAACCATCGCCGTTGCCTGTGAAAAAGCACCCACCGAAATCGAAGCCATCCAAAAACTGCGGAATGCCTATAAAGCCGTCCGGAAAGAGTACGATGCCTTTACCTCCGTCGAACACGACGAGGTATTGACCAACGGTGGCTTACACGTAATCGGTACCGAGCGTCACGAATCGCGCCGCGTCGATAACCAACTCCGAGGTCGCGCGGGTCGTCAGGGCGATAAAGGCTCCACTAAGTTCTTCCTCAGTTTAAAAGATCCGTTGATGCAAATCTTCGGCGGCGATCGCGTTAGCACCTTAATGGATGCCTTCCGGGTGGAAGAAGATATGCCCATCGAGTCCAAAATGCTCACCAACAGCCTCGAAGGTGCCCAGAAAAAGGTCGAAACTTACTACTACGACATTCGCAAACAAGTATTTGAATACGACGAAGTGATGAACAATCAACGTCGCGCCATCTACGCCGAACGCCGTCGCGTTTTAGAAGGTCAAGACCTCAAAGAACAAGTAGTTCGCTATGCCGAGCGGACGATGGATGATATCGTCAACGCATACATCGACCCAGAGTTACCCCCAGAAGAATGGAAACTCGAAAGCTTAGTCTCTAAATCGCGGGAATTTGTTAATTTGTTCGACGATTTGACCCCCACCCAAATCGAAGACATGACTTATGAAGAAATCAAAGTCTTCATGCGCGAAGAAGTACGTCGAGCCTATGATATCAAAGAATCACAGATCGATCGGGTTCAAGCTGGACTAATGCGTCAAGCCGAACGCTTTTTCATCCTCCAACAAATCGACACCCTCTGGCGCGAACACCTCCAATCGATGGATGCCCTCCGCGAATCAGTCGGCTTGCGCGGTTACGGTCAAAAAGATCCGTTAATTGAGTACAAGCAAGAAGGTTATGAGATGTTCTTGGAAATGATGACCGACATTCGTCGAAATGTGGTCTACTCGATGTTCCAATTCTCCCCCGAACGCCAAGCCCAAGCAGCATAAAACGTTATCTCGATTTGATGCAATATCCCCGACTTCTTGGAGAAGTCGGGGATATGTCTTAAAAACTTAATCCCAACAGAAATTCAACAGAGGGATAAATGATTGAAGATATTGAAATTACTAACTTTAGATGCTTCGATCGCCTTAAAGTATCTGGATGTAAGAGAATCAATCTAATTAGTGGTAAAAACAATGTTGGGAAAACTGCATTATTAGAAGCAATATTTATAAATAATACGCCAACTAAGGATACAATTATTTCCATTGGTGATTTGAGAAGGGAATCAAGTCAAGTAAGAAGCGAATTTCCAGCACAAATATGGGATAACTTATTTTGGAAGCAAAATCTCGATCCTCCTTGTGTCTTTCATACTATTTTTCAAGATGCAAGCTTCAAAACAACTGAAATATTTGTTAGAAATGAACAGGATATTCTTACTGTGATAAATAGCAATATACCAGCGGAACTGGTTAATCATTATGATGAATGGTTGGAAAAAGAAAAATTTAAAGATGGTGCAGAACAGTCTCTAGGAGTGATAATAATAAATGTAAATAATCAGATTTTTATTAAATTGATAGCGTTGTCAAGAAATCGTGAAGTTAATCTTGACACAACTTATAATAAATCTGTCTATCTTCAAAATACTTCATTTATACCTTCTACTCTAAGAGCTTCTACTGTCAGCCTGACACAAGAATTCGATCGAGCTAGATTAAATGAAAAAGATGAAGAAGTTCTAAAAGCATTTCAAATAATAGATAGTTCAATTGTTGCCGTCGAAAGTTTTAGTATTCCCGAACCTACTATTTACCTAAAACGTCAAGGTGAGAAGAGATTGCCTTTGTCTCTATTTGGCGATGCCATGAATCGGATTGCTGATATTATATTAAAGATAATTAATAATCAAGACAGTATCCTGCTAATCGATGAGATTGAAAATGGTATTCACCACTCAAATCAAACTGCATTTTGGGACTTTTTGTATAGATTAGCCGAGCAATTAAACGTGCAGATTTTTGCGACAACTCATAGCTTAGAAATGACTGAGGCTTTTATCAAAGCAGGAATTGACCGACAAGATTCAGCCGCTCATTTTGAGTTGACTCGCCATGAAAAAACAAATAAAATAGTTGCCATTAATCGAGATTTAGAAACTTTAGAATATGGTATCACTCATCATAAAGAGGTGAGAGGTGGGTCGTAATATTTTAATCGTTGAAAGTAATAACGACAAATATTTTTTTCAGTCAGTTATCAAACATCTCGATATCGATCTTGAAGTAGCAGCTCCTGTTTTCTTAGATGAGGATTATAGAGCGATGGATGGATCGGATTCAACCAAGTTAATCAATGCACTTAAAGATTTAAAAGCCGATATTCAAAAAGAAGATATCGAGCGGATTGGTATTATTCTTGATGTCGATCGACATTCAGAAGCCGAGCGAATTAAATTTATTAATGATTGCATTATTAAAGTATTTCCCAAAGCGATAACACTCGATCGAGCTAATCAATTTACCGATCTGAATTTTGAAGCTTACCCAATCAAACTCGCTTGCTATTTTACTAATGTTAACGGACAAGGCGAACTAGAGACAGTTCTGAAAGTAATTAAGAATCAAGATTCAACCTATGCTGACTGTCTAGACAGATGGCGTGAATGTTTGGTGAGTAATGGTAAGAAAATCACTGACAAGAAATTCGACAAATTATGGATTGTTAACTATATTCGCTATGATACTGCGACGAAAGATGAACAAAAACATGCCGATAGAAAGCTAACACTTAATTATGCTCTAGAAAACAAATCTTTTATCTGGAATTTAGACCATCCGATACTGGCTGAATTGAAAGTTTTCTTTAGGCTGTTTAATAATTCTTCTTCGTAGTAGTTATGTGACATAGATTTTCTATCTAAAAATTCACGATCGGAGTATTTGTTATGCTTTCTGGTAAAGTTATACGTGTTGCTCGTCCCACAGATCGACTAGCTGAAGTTGTGAGATTTTACACGAATGGGTTAGGATTGCAAATAATCGATCGATTCGAGCATCATGAAGGATTTAGTGGTGTAATGGTGGGTATTCCTGGCGAGTCTTATCATTTGGAATTTACACACCAACAGGGACATCTCGTGGGTTGCGCTCCGACTCAAGATAATTTAATTGTTTTCTACATTCCCGATCGACAAGAATGGGAATATGCTGTCGATCGACTTAAAGCGATCGGCTCTGAACCTGTAAAGTCTTATAATCCTTATTGGGATGTTAGTGGACTTACATTTGAAGATCCAGATCGGTATCGAATTGTCTTACAAAATACCAGTTGGGAGACATAATCGATATTTTAACAAATGGTATGGAAAGATCGATCGAACTTAATTTTTAAAGTAAAAAAATGCACTAGCTGTAAAAACTAGTGCGGTTTGCGCTCGGTAAATCGGTAAAATAATCGTAGTTTCTAGAATTCCATTTCTGCGGCTTGAACGCGTTCGACTTGTTTTTTCTTGAGAACTAAGAGAATTTGCGATAGCATAATCATGAACACAAATGCGATCAGACCGAGAATGCGATCGGGATTTTGTAAGACGATTTCGATATCTTTTTGACCGAAACCACCAACGTTAGGATTGTTGGTAATCGCTTGACCAGCGGTAACTGCATTACCTTCAGCAATTAGTAATTCTGGGCCAGCGGGGACTTTATCGATGACGGCTTCGCCAGTTGCGGGTTGAATGGTGATTTGAGTGCTACCATCTTCTTGCTTGGCAATTGTGGTAATGTTTCCAGCTACAGAAGCGTTGTAGACGGTGTTGTTGCTTTTCTCACCAGTAGGATAAACTTGTCCGCGACCGCGATTACCGCCAGCGTGAATTTGGTATTTACCGAAGTAAACGCCTTTTTCGGTTTTGGGGTTGGGAGAAAGGACAGGGAAAATGATTTCTTGATATTTATCGCCTGGTAATGGGCCGATGATGACGATGTTGTCTTTACCGTCGCCGTAAGGTTGGAAATATAACCCTTGAGTTTTTTCCTTCATCTCTGGGGTGAGACGGTCTTCGGGGGCGATTTTAAAGCCATTGGGTAGCATCAGGACTGCGCCGACGTTTAAGGGGCCTTTAACGCCATTTGCAGTAACTTGTTGAATGCTTTGGTCGTAAGGAATCTTGACGACTGCTTCAAATACGGTGTCGGGTCTGACCGACTGGGGCACTTCGACTTCGGTGGGTTTGGCGGCGAGGTGACAGTTGGCGCAGACGATTCTACCCGTTGGTTCGCGGGGGGTCGCTGGGTAAGTTTGTTGTGCCCAGAAGGGATATGCTGCGGCTGATTGAGGGACGGCGATATCGTTGGCGATGAAGATGCCAGCACTTGCCAAGATGACAACTAAAGTTTTGGTCAATAGTCGCTGACTATTTTGCCAGACTTGGAGTAAAGTTAATTTCATAGGTTGGAGGATGACAGACGGAGAAAATTAATAATATACGGATTTTGAGTGAATAGTGGATAGTGAATAGTCAACAGTGGATCGTCAAAATAGTATTTAACTCATCCCTACGATCTATTAGCTATTACCTATTAACTAAATTTATGCCCACCAAGCGGGTTCGTCTGTGCGGAAGTCGGTTTCTGTCCAAGGTGTAAGCGAGACGGTATCGTTTTCGGTTACCACAGCATGAGCTAAGGGGAGAGATTTTGGTGCGGGGCCGCGTACCATTTTGCCTGTCTCATCGTACTGAGAACCGTGGCAAGGGCACATGAATTTGTTTTCGGCTTTGTTCCAAGGTACGACACAACCTAAGTGCGTACAGATGGCGTTGATGCCATAGTTGACGATCGTGCCGTCAGCAACGACGAGGTAGGTGGGGTCACCTTTTAGCCCTTGTGCTAATTCCCGATCTCCTTTGGTTTTGCCAGTCAAGAAAGCACTGACTTTGACATCATTACCTTGGGCATCTTTAGCTGTGGCACCGCCGCCAGCACTACCGCTAGCTGGGGGCACGAAATATGCTACAAATGGATATGCAGCACCAAGCACCATCCCACTAATCGTGCCGAAAGTGAGCAGATTCATAAACTGGCGACGACCGAGATCTGGTACATCAGCAGAGTTGGCGATTTGAGTCATAAGTTTATGCTAATTTTATCTAATTATATCTTTACACAACACTTGGTTGTCGCGCGGTCAAAAGAGCTATGAAGTTGTGTATAAAGCTAAGACCATCCGATATTATGACATTTTTCGGATCCGATCGGTAGGTATATCCGGTCGGCTGCGATGCCAGAATCGAGTGGCTAGGGTGCGGGTTCAAATCCTTGGCATTGGGTGGCGGTGCATTTAGGTCGTATGATACTATTGACAGACTGAGCGCGATCGCTACCGATGAAGCTAATGTCGCCAGTAATTCCGGGTAGATTGAAAGTAGAACTGCTAATCGTTTTTTGAATTTGTTGACGAGCGTCGATTGTGTTGAGATTGTTAGGCAATCGATCTAAGGCTTGGATAAGGACTTGAGCCGCATCGTAAGTCATGGCAATCCGGTGATCTAGCTGTGCTTTATTACCCCAAAAATCCGGCTCGGAGATCGTATTATTTCGATAGCTGGAAGGATGCCAGGTGAGGCTAATTACTAATTTCTGAAGTTGGCGGGCGTTAAAACTATTGAAGAGAGTTTGATCTTTAACAACTTCGTTACCAATAATTGGTAATTCGCCATTATTATCTCTAATAATCGATAATACCCGTTCGCGTTCTGGTGCGTCGCTGGTATAGGCATCGGGAATTAAGACGATCGCTTGCGCTCCGGCTAGTTTAGCACGTTTAATATCGTCGATTGCATTCCCTCTCGCCTCGAAATTAAATTCTTCAACGATACTAACTCCTTGACTATTTGCTTTTAATGCTGCTGTCATTGAGTCGCTAAATGTTTTACCACTAGTATGAAACAGAGCGATTCTGGTGTACTTGTGCGCTCTAATATAATTGGCAATTTCTTTACCAGAAACTTTGTTGTTCGAGCAAACTCGGAAGAAGAAATTGTCAGGCTCTGTACTAGTAAGCGCAGTAGCAGTGCTAGTACTAGCAATTAAAACAGTCCGATTTTTTTTGTAAATATCTTTAGTTGGCAATGTCACTTCCGATGCATAGCTACCGATTCCGGCTAATAGATTGCGGCTGAGGACATTACTCGCTAATTTAGTTGCATAATTTTTATCATTGCGATCGTCTACTAAGACAATTTGCAGCTTCCAGGTGTGACGAGTATCTGCATTCCATTGTTGTTGTGCAAAAGCTACCGCTTTTAACATACTAGCAGGAATATCGATTGGTGTAGATTGAGATCCGGGAATTGTCAGAGCGATGCTTCTAATTGGTAGACTTTGCTGCGTTAGTTTAGCATTTTCTAACATAATCAGCGTTTCAGGATCTTTTTTGGCATCCCAAGCTCTAGTTAATAATGTTATGGCGAGGGGATAGTCACCATCAGCAATTGCATTCGCACCCGCCTGCTTGTCTACTTGGGAAGGAATATTTGGCTGCTTGAATAGTATTTCCTCGCCACAGCTAATGCCATCGCCTTGAGTGGTGTTACAGGCGGCTGCTAGTTGCGGGGTTTTGGGGAGGTTCAACCAGGCAATTATCCCTAACATACTCACAATTGCAATCGGTGGTACTTTCATTTGTTTCCCTTTAATCTTTTTAGATAATAGGGAACGAAATACCAAGTTATGCAAGATTTTTCGCCACAGGGGGACAATCTTTTTGGGAAATTTGAGCGGTAGATCCCAGGGAGATGTGAATAAAATTGGTACAATTGATGCGCCAGGAATATCCCCATCGTAAATTTTCAATTCTCCTCTAGCTTGAGTTACGGCTGCTTCTAAGGAGTAAGATTGAGCGATCCAATAATCGAGCAGTCGATCTAGAAATAGTCTAAGTACGCGATAATGAACGGGAATTCTAAAAGCAATGACATTTGGTACGCCAATTCTATCGGCAGCTAAGGCTCTTGCTACGCCAATACTAGAGCAACCTGCTAAAATTACTAACTTCAAACCCCGACTAACACTGTTTTTAAAGGGTTGAGTTAGTTCGTGAATCGAGATACTACCCGAATTTTCATCGATGGTAATTTTCCCGTCGATACCATCTGAATTTGCATGGCTGTGTCCGATAATAATCATGATATCGAACGATCGATCGCTAATTGTCCTGAGTAATTCCTCTCTGGATGGATGATGGAGGAGTTCAAAGATGGCTGGCGCGGGAAAGTACCTGCTTATTTCATTAATATAGATCGGTTGCTCGATGCCCTGTTGACTGCCAAGTACTAGTAAAATTTTAGGGACATCTTGCCAGACTAATCTTCTTTGCTGTTCTCTCGGTGCGAATACAACATTTACCGAGCGATTACCTCTAGTTAAAACATCGGTAATGAAAATGCTATTTTCTACCGGAATAGACTGAAGATCGCAATTATCGGTAAGAACGACTATTCTCATCGGTTCTGTCAGTGCGATGCCATTCAAACTTTGCAGTAATCCTTCGCGAATTTTCGACCAAGATTCCCGATCGAATGTCTCATCGAGTAATCGTTGCAATTCAATACTATTATTTCGCAATTCATCCATGCGATCGGCTATATTGTTAACCATCGTATCTGGAATTTGAATTCCACCGAGATAGTCTCGATCGTCAGCCGCCGCTCTAAATTTTTCAATAATTTCCTGATTTAGTCGCACCAATGCTTCGACATCTAAGGTGCCATTACCGACAGCATGAGGATTAGTTATCGCGCCAGTTCTATCGTCGATCGTGGCAATAGTCAATCTTGCCGATACTAGATCTGGATTGGGTTTGGAGGTTAGATCTATTATACAAACATGGCTCATCGTCAATCTCGCATTTAATAATTAGAAAAAGATCCATCCCCAATTTTAATTTAACGTAGAGCTAGGCTCCGATCGGTATTCCTTTACAGAATGTAACCCAAACTAGCAACTAGCTCAAAGCTTAGATGAGAAAAGATTCTGTAATGCTAGCATCATTCATTGACACACAAGCACTAAATAGATTGCCGACACTAGCAGTAAAATATAGTTGAATATAACTATCCACAACTGTCGATCGACTCTCAGCTTGACACAGCAGATCGCCACTTTCTGATAAGAGATTTAGCCGGACATTAGGTGGCAAACATGCTTCGGTACCGATTGGATAAATGCGATTTAGAATTGCATAAGTGCCATCGAGTAAGGGAATCGCTGCTACCATTAAGCCCAGTTTATGCCCCTTCATTACCAAACCTAAATCTTTGATGCGACGGTGCCAATTTTTAGTATTATCTGGTGCGATTTTCCATAAATATTCTGCGGCTTGCCAGCGTAAAGTTTCATCGGTGGTATGCTGGATTAAATAAATAAGTAATAAGGATGGCGATGTGAGATCGGGCGGTATTTCTACTTTCAGATTTGAGCTTTGATTGGCATAAAAGCTCTGCACTATCCGATAAATTTCGCGCTCTGAATGCATAAAACCTAAAAAACAGTCTGCGTGCAAACCAGGGTGAACGATAATTTGTTCGATCGTCAACCAGCCGCGCTCTAAAATAGTATCGCTAGTCGAAAGATAATCGCGAAACCAGTTAGCAATTTTGGTAATTGCTGGGGTGGGATTCAGATATAAATCCAAATATTCTGGATTATCGATTATCGCCCCCCACTGCTCGAAAGGTATTACCAATCGAGGGGAAAATAGCGATGAATGCTCTCGCAATCGATCGATTGAATCTTTGGCTACCGATCGCGATAATGGAGCTAGAAGCGGGATTTTACCCCGTTCTGATGCTAACTCCCGATCGCTTGCCAACTCACAACT
>NZ_JANYJC010000102.1 GCF_025361915.1 Chamaesiphon sp. GL140_3_metabinner_50 | reverse complement strand
ATGCGGAGGTTCCCTCCGCATATGTTTCAGTCAAGACAGGGTTTTGGATTGAAAATTTATTGATTCTTTTCCTTACTCCTTACTCCTTACTTCCTACTCCCCCAATGTCCCTACCCCGCATCATCAGTACCATCGTAGCGATCGCTGTAGCTTTATGTATGTTATTGCTAGGTAGCTGGTACTTTACGATCGGGATGTGTATTATTGTCTATCTAGGTCAGAGTGAGTACTTTAAACTCGTCCGCGCCAAAGGCATCGAACCAGCCAGCAGAATTACCTTAGTTGTCAGTCAAATATTGCTAATTGTGGGGGCAATTGGCTCTGGAATCGACGATGCGCTGTTTCCTGTCGCAGGTACCCTAATTTGCTTTTACCTGCTATTCCTGCCCAAAATCGCCTCAATTGCCGATATTTCTACATCCTTATTCGGACTCTTCTATGGCGGTTACTTACCCAGCTACTGGATTAGGTTGCGGGTGGGCTTCGATCCGAAGACTGCACATACCTTTCCATTTGATACCAATTGGGCGGGATTACTCGCCACGTTAGATGTAAGCACTCTGCCGCCTGCGTTTACAATTACGTTGCTGTCATTTATGTGCATTATGGTGACAGATATCGGAGCGTTTTTATTTGGCAAATGGCTCGGACGCACGCGGTTATCAGAAATCAGCCCTAAAAAAACGGTCGAGGGAGCAATCTGTGGAATTATGAGCAGTATCGGCATGGGGATGGGTGGTGCGTGGGTGCTGCACTGGCATCACTGGTATATCGGTGGTATTGCTTTGGGAAGCCTGATTGGGATGACGAGTATGTTGGGCGATTTAACAGAATCGGTAATGAAGCGAGATGCTGGGGTTAAAGATTCGGGCGACTTAATTCCCGGACATGGTGGTATGCTCGATCGCACCGATAGTTATATTTTTACCGCACCGCTGGTTTACTATTTTGTGAAGTTAGTATTACCACGGATTTAACTATTCGGTCGCCCATTCACAACTCTACCTTGCATCACTTAGTAGTTCGCTCCATTTCTCCACCAAAAACTACTGCAACATCATAACCAATCCTGATGGTAAACAGTTGAGCTAACGGATTTTTGCCCTTTAATTTCAACGCTGATTCTACACCACTCGGATCGATACCGTATTCACCAGTTTCCGCATCAATAACAATCATCTGACCGATATTTTCTTCGCATTCGACTTCTTGACGAATGCCAAGCTCGTAAAACTGCTTTGCTCTAGCAGCAACTTCTTCCATCGTCCAAAAAATAGCTTGCATCGTGTGACTCCTATTTAATTACCGTTTCAATGTGATAAATATTGAATTACTCTTCATTCCACAATCGTTCTAATTGAGATTGCCAAGCCGTGGTCATCTCATTGCGGACATCTTCAGTCGCGCCGAGATCGCCCATGACACCTTCAGCATAAAACCGATTGAGTGTTTGCATTGTTTGTTCGAGCGTATCCCCGCGTTGCTTGGCAATACTGACGATCGCTTTAACCTGTTTGGTGGCAAAATCTTGGAAGGCGCGATCGATACCCACTCGTTTGAGATCGATACAACGATCGATCGCCGTAGTAAAATCTTCAGTAGTTAGTCCGGCTACGCTATGCTGCCACACGCCCCAAAGTACGCCCCGATCTAGGGCATAACGGGTCTCTAAGGTGGCATCAAAGTTAGCAGATAGGAATTCTTCAACAAAGGTCATTGCCTCGGCGGCGGGGGCAATTGGCACTAACATTCGCACCCACGATTGTTGGGCTGAAAGAATAACCAACAGCCGATAATCGGGTGTATCGATTTGATATGAATCGCCATCGACAATTTTGAGAGCATTACCAAAACGGTTGGTAAGCAATGAGCTAATATCTGCTGAATTCACTGGGTAAAGGGGTAAAGGGTAAGGGGGAAGGGGAAAGTTGTAGGTTGGGTAGCGGATGCGCGCTCGCCTTTGTTTTCCGACGGTTTAGCGCACCAAGCAAAACAAAGCAAAACCCAACATCCTCATCAATCGCGCGTGTGGATGTTGGGTTTCACTATCCAACCTACAGATTTATATTCACTATCCACTATCCACTAATTCAATGTTGCTCCTCTTCTTGATACTCAACCTGCTTGACAGTTTGAGGAATCTCGACTTTTTGAGGATCGGGGATATTGAGTTTTTGAGGTTGGTATGCTGGAGATTTAATATCTTCACCCCACATATCATCGTCAAGTAGCAGGAGATCTTCTTCCTCTGCTATGACTGGTTTTGCTGGTGCGGGAATTGCCGTATAGGCGACATCCTCATAAACTTTGGCAGTACGCGGCTGTTCGCGACTGGGTTCGTTCCAGTTTTCGCCCTCATCGTCATCATCGTAATAGAGAGGTTGTTCTGCTTGCATCCGTCGCGGGGGGAGCGGTGCGGCTTCAACTTCTTGCCATTGTTCCTCTTCTTCTTCCTCTTCCCAAACGGGTTGAGCGATTGGGGGTGCGGCGCGGACTATCTGCTGTGGGGGAGCTAGCGGAACGCCAGCGGGTAATTGATTTTCAGGACGAATGACGGCGGGACGATAGCTGTATTCGTCTTCCCAGGGGGCTTTACCGAGTCCGATCCGTTCGAGGAAACCGACGGAAAGCTGTTCGAGGCGTTCTTCACAGCCTTCAAATACCATCAACCGATTTGGCCCACTACTGACGACTTCATCGATCGAGAATTCATAAGTACTGATTACATTATCAGGAATTAACGGAATCCCAAAGCTGGCGATAATAATTGATGTTAATTTACCATCATCGCAGCTAAATTTAAAGCCCCGCACTTTGCCTAGCATATCGCCAGTTTCGGTAATGACTTCGCAGTTAATTAGGTTAGTATAATTCTCAGGGTCGAGATCTTCGATCGCATCATCATTGGGTACGAGAATTACATCGCCCATTTTTTCGATCGAAGACAGAAACATATATTTTACCAGTCCGCCTGGAGCCGCCAGCCATCCATCGCGCAAACCCATCGCGACTACTTCACGACTGTCGATATCGACGAGCAGCTCTTTGACAATTCCCAGCCGTTTGCCTGTATCTTTGGCAATAACTTGAGTGTCGATCAGATCGGAGCGTTGACGAATCAGTTCGGATGTCATATTAGCAGATTTGAATGCTGAGTACGGGGTGCAGACAGGTGGAGATCGAATTACAATTACTATTTTATGCCGCCCCCTGCTCTCTTCTATTGTACGGGTTTCTCTACCACAATTATCGATCCATAACCTCAAAAGGCTGCTGCACTGATGGCAATTGCGATCGAATATAATTTGACAGGGCGCGGTTGGGCTGAGTGTATTGTAGAAATTGACGATCGACAGGCTCATCTAACAGCGTCGTATTTGTCGGATGCTTTAGCCGATTTGCTCTATGCCGTTGAATGCGTGGTGAGAGGAATTGACGATGCAACAGCATTATTTATTGAGGAACCTGGCGAGTATCGATGGCGATTGCGGCGCGTATCATCAGATAGATTATGGGTGCAGATTATCGAGTTTGATGAGCCTTGGAAACATCGTCCGGATGAAGAGGGCAAGTTAATTTTAGATGTAGAATGTCGGTTACGATCGTTTGCAGGTGCGATCCTCTCGGCATCACAACAAGTTTTGGCAACGCATGGATGCGATGGTTATCGAGAACTGTGGGTCAATCGTGATTTTCCGATCGAGTTACAAGCTAAACTCAAAGCATCGCTCGCTCGAAATAGGCGGCTCTCAACTTTCAACTAACTTAATTCTCAACTCCCTACCTCCAACTCAATGGCAATTGAAGAATCTAGAAACATCGACATCGCCCCATTTATCGATCATTCGCTGCTCGGTCATGCTACTCCCGCGATGGTAGAGCAGTGGTGTCAAGAAGCCGATAGATATGGATTTGCGGCGGTATGTGTCAACCCCTGTTATGTGCGCCAAGTTACTGCTTTATTGCATCAAAAAAGCCCCAAAATTTGCACGGTAATTGGTTTCCCGACAGGTGCGACAACGACTGCCAGCAAGCTCTATGAGGCGCAGGAAGCAATGGAAAATGGTGCCCAGGAGTTGGATGTCGTTATTAATATTGGCTGGCTCAAAGCTGGCAAAATTGACGATGTGCATCGCGAAATTGCTGAAATCTGCGAGACGACAGGGCAAACAGTTAAAGCAATTCTGGAAATGTCGCTACTCACCCCACCAGAGCGAGAAATTGCCGCCCAAATCTGTATGGATGCAGGTGCGGGAATATTGAAAACTGGGACGGGTTGGTGTGGTGCTGTCACGGTGGAGGATGTGCGATTTCTCAAGGGTCTGACTAAGGATCGAATCGGCATCAAAGCAGCGGGTGGCATCCGCACACATCAACAGGCTGTAGAATTAATTCTGGCTGGAGCTACTAGGCTCGGTACTTCTTGGGGCATAGATCTGCTCAAACAACGCGAACGCGATTCAAAAGCAGAGGAGTAGGGAATAGGGGATAGTGGATAGCTTGCACTGAGCGACAGCCGAAGTGTGGATAGTTTACCTACTTAACGTGAGTTCGGGATAAGGAAAATCGATCTGCTCCGTTCAAACACCGCCCTGAACTACAAGTTCGGGCTAATAGCTCAAGTTCGTTGAAACGAACTGCCAAATTTTTTAGTTCGTTTCAACGAACTTATGCTATTAGCCCCTGCTTGGTGCGCTTCCTTGCGCGGGGAACCCGCGCGGAGCGCATCCGCAAATTCATTTGAGGGCGGTTCCGAAACGAAGCCAATAGTCATCGCTCGGAAACCCCAATCCCGAACTCACGTTACTTGATAAGTAGCTGGGCTTAATTAAATATAAAATGCCAAGTGTAAATACAACATTGCTGCTGTTGGGTTTCGCGTTGCTCTCAACCCAACCTACATGGGTTTGATATTTAATTACGCCTACCTACTTATCTGAAGAATTACCGACTAATTTACCTCGCAATTGCTTAATTCGATCGCGTAATGTTGCGGCTTTTTCAAACTCTAACGCCTTTGCTGCTACTTTCATTTCGGCTTCTAATTGCACGATCGCATCGGGAATTTGTTCTAGGGTTAATTCATCGACATGCTCGATCACTGTTTCTAATTGTTGAGCATTCAAGCGGCGAGAGAGATCGAGGAATTGCAGGATCGAGTTATTACCTGTTTTGACGATCGAGTAGGGCGTGATATTATTTACTTTATTATGTGCTGATTGAATCCCCCGTCTTCGGTCGGTTTCATCGATCGCCGCAATCATACTATCGGTCATTTTATCAGCATATAAAATCGCTTGTCCGCGAATATGTCGCGCCGCTCGTCCGATTGTTTGAATTAGCGAGCGAGTCGAACGCAAGAATCCCTCTTTATCAGCATCGAGAATCGCCACTAAAGATACTTCTGGTAAATCCAAACCTTCGCGTAATAAGTTAACCCCAATCAATACATCAAACTCGCCATTGCGGAGACCCTGGATAATTTCAATTCGTTCGATCGATTGGATTTCTGAATGGAGATATTTTACCCGCACACTCCGTTCGTGAAAATATTCAGTCAGATCTTCCGCCATCCGTTTGGTGAGCGTCGTAATCAATACGCGTTCTTCTCGCTTGACTCGATCGCGAATTTCACCGAGTAAATCGTCTACTTGTCCCTCAGTCGGACGGACGAATATTTCTGGATCGATTACCCCCGTCGGACGGATGATCTGTTGAGCGATCCGATCTTCTGAGAGTTCCATTTCCCAGGTGCCAGGGGTTGCTGAAACAAAAATACATTGATTCACCTTCTCCCAGAACTCATCCGCCTTTAGAGGGCGATTATCAGCCGCACTGGGCAATCGAAAACCGTGATCGATCAAGACTGTTTTCGATTGCCATTATACATGCCCCGAATTTGCGGGACGGTAACGTGAGACTCATCAACGACAAGTAACCAATCATCATCAAAATAATCCAATAAACATTCAGGCGGATCGCCAGCATTTCGTC
>NZ_JANYJC010000057.1 GCF_025361915.1 Chamaesiphon sp. GL140_3_metabinner_50 | reverse complement strand
TCTCTGCCGCACCTGATGGTGTATGCTTTGTCGATAAATTCGTTCTAGCAGGCTGAAGGATAGTGGATTTATTTCTCTGAAAAAAAACATTCAATCTCTCGGTAAATAGATATTTTAATAATCGCAACTTATTATACTGTTTATTTGTGCAATTATTTTCGTCTAAGTACTTAATAGAGTCAAAACCCCCCTTCCGAAAGACATTCATCGCGATTGTCCGTAGGATCCCAAAGTTAATGAGAGCATAACCACCACACAAAGGAGATTCATCCTCTTTCAGGACAACATCTTTAACCCAATGAAGGCGATTCTCCACATGCCAGTGAGAGCGAATTCGCTGGGAAAACTCAGTAGCGTTTTCGGTCAGAGAACTAATCTAAAACACTTTCTCCTCAAAAGGCTGGTGTTGGCGAATACCAGTTCGTTCTACCTTGATAATCCGTTTAACTCCGACCCAGAGTGGATCGATCCCTTCTATCGGTGTCAAAACACGCGTCACTTCTTTGGACTTGTCGGCCATGACTAGAATCATTTTGAATATCTATATCCATCTCAACTGCCTGTTCAAATTGAGTGTTCAGTTCCTGATCTAAGTTAGGCTGATTACGCTTAACTGCAATCAGATAGTCATTTCCACTATCAACGATCTGCTCGACAGTTTGCTTGGTGCAACGCACGCTGAGGAGACCTCAGCGCGATTGCATCCGCTTTTTTGGGTATGAAGTGCATCGAACGTAAAACAGGCTCCATGTACATTCAGTAGTTCTAGCAATGATTGAACAGTTGCGATTTCACTAGTATCGTGATTGTGCATCGATCGTAACCCGACCACTACTCCTTGACTCACACTAAAAGCTGAAACCACACTAATAAAATCTTGGTAGGACTTGTCATGATCTCTAACACTGACTTTGATACTTTTACCATCTGTCGCAAGTTGTTCGCCAGTGGCTACTTCAAATGCTTCCGCTGCCCAAGCATTAAAGGCTGCGGTCAATGACTCAAAACTAATCCGAATCATGATTCGCCGGAGGGTGGTAAATGATGGTAATCGCCCGTAAGGAAGTTCCAACAACTTTAATAAGGCATTCTGATGTCTTTCCACAAAGCCCTCTAAGGCTCTGTATCCGGTGCATCCACTCATAATTCCCATGATTACCAACAGCATCACTACCCACAATGGGTAATGTGGTTTAGTCCGATAATCAGAAACTTGTTGAAGGTGATGTATTAGGCTCATTGGTACTACCCTCGATCGAGAACTTCCTCCATTATCATTTTTCTCTCCCCGATAGATCAGCCCTGCGGTTCTTAGGGGAGGGGAGAGCGGTGACGCTTGAACCTTACCCGACTATCCCACCTCGACTCAACCAGGGAATAGGGGATAGGGAATAGGGAATAGGGGCTAGTAAATAAATTCCCCTCCTCGGAGGGGTGGCGCGAAGCGACGGGGTGGGTAGAAGATCTCCGCACCTCACTTAACATCCCCCGTCCCCCCCTCTCCCCGTCCCCCCGTCCCCCCGTCCCCCCCGTCCCCCTAACCCCCGATGGATAACGAGAACCGAATCCCACTTAAATTCTTGGATAAAGCGGAAGATTGTTGCGATCGCATTGAGTCCACAGTCCTCGGTTTAGCAAACCAGCTTCCCGATCCGCAAGAGCTCGATCGTGCCCTCCGCGCCGCTCACTCTGTCAAAGGTGGTGCGGCGATGATGGGATTTATTCCCTTGAGTCGAGTCGCCCACCAGCTCGAAGATTTTTTCAAAATCCTTAGAGTTCGCTACCATTCCAAAGCCATTAATACAGAAGTCGAAACTCTCCTACTACAGGGGGTCGATTGTCTGCGCCAGGTGAGCGATCTACACCGTCAAGGAGCGACGATCGACGATAACTGGTTCGCGACGCGATCGCAACCGATTTTCGATCGATTGCGCCAGCATTTGGGCGAGTTACGTCCAGAAGATGAAGATGCGCTGTTATCCCAAGAAGGCGATCTCGCCAGACAACTAGCTGATAAAGCGATTAAAGCTTGGCGCAAATCTCACTCATTGGTGCTATTGGGACGATTTGAGGGCATTTCCGATCGACTCCCACAACTCCAGGCTCCAGCACAGCTCGAACTAGATCGCTATAATCCCGCCATCTCCGATCTGGAGGGCATTACAGATCTCCAACCGATCGATCTGACAGCCTTACAATTCGAGCTAGCACATCTCGATCTGCACGCTCAGAGCGAGCAAATGCCAAATTGGGATGAGATCGAGCGAGCGCAATTACCTTCAGAATTAGTCTCAGAATTAGAATTTGACTTGCCATTGCCCTCAATTTCACGATCGAATTGGGACGATTGCGAGTCATCCTCAAACAACTTCCTAGAAGGGCGAGTACCGCCAGATGTGCTTTCTGAGTTAGCAGCCTTGGAAGTGACCGAATCTTTTTCAGTGCCCAATTGGGACGATTTCGATCGTGATTCGTCGATCGACAATTTACCGTCACTGGAATTACTGTCTGAATTAGCAGCCTTTGAGATCGATGGATTACCATCAGACTTGGAACGCGATCGACCGCCGCTATGGATCGCTACAACGATCTGCATCTAGTTTCGCAGCATCAGATTGAAACGATCGTTCAGTTGCAAGAAGTCACCGCTGACATCGAACTGAGCCTCCAAGAAATGACCCAATCAGTGCGAAGTCTCGATCGCACCACCCGCACCTTACAGAGCAATCTCACCCGCACTCAGACAGTCCCCTTCGCTGATGTCGTCAAACGGTTCCCCCGCACCATTCGCGACTTGTCTGTGCAGTTTGACAAACCCGTCACCCTCAAAATTGTCGGCGAAAACATCGGGATCGATCGAGCGATCCTCGAAAATCTCAGCGATCCACTCCTACACCTGTTACGGAATGCCTTCGATCATGGCATCGAAGACCCCCAGACCCGCCTGACTGCTGGCAAACCCGCCCACGGCACGATCGTCCTCGCCGCCAGCCAGCGCAGCGATGAGATCGTCATTACCATCTCCGACGACGGCGGCGGGATCGACCTCGATCGCATCGATCGCTTGCAACAAATGGGTTTCCCCCATCATGAAGTAGCGCAGATGCCCGAAGCGCAATTACTCGATGCGATCTTCGAGCCAGGATTTAGTACCGCTGCCAATCTCACCGAACTCTCAGGGCGCGGTGTGGGGATGGATATCGTCCGCACGAATATCGAGCAAATTCGCGGTAGGATTCAGATTCAAACCCAACCGGGCGTGGGCACGAGCTTTATCCTCCGCGTACCCTTCATCTTATCGATCGCCAAAGTAATGCTGCTAGAACGGTCGGGTTTTGTCTTTGCCGTTGCAGTTGATAATATCAAAGAAACAATCCGCTCCCTGCCCGATTTAACCATCGCAGACGGCACAAAAATTGTCTGGCAATCTCAAGAAATTCCGTTAATTGCCCTAGAGCGAGCAGTTACATTCGGTCGCGATCGTAGACCGTTTGAATTACCAGGAACGCCAACCATTTCCCACCCGACAATCTTAGTCGTCGGCGACGATCGATCTGCCACCGCCTTTGAGATCGATCGATTCTGGGGCGAACGGGAAGTTACTTTGAGATCGATCCATTCTCCAATGCCGATGACTCCAGGTTTCGGCAATTCGATTATTTTAGGCGATGGTCGCGTCGTCCCCTCGTCCCCTCGTCGATCTCATCCAGTTAGCCGAATGGATGTCAGGCACTTTTGGCACCGATTTAACTCTACTCCCTCCCGCGATCGGTGGTAGCTCGAATTCGCTAGCGATCGGCTTGCCAGCACGGACACAAACTGACACAATTTTAGTTATCGACGACTCGATTAATGTCCGGCGGTTTTTGGCAGCCATGCTAGAAAAAGAAGGCTATCAAGTCGAGCAAGCTAGCGACGGTCGCGATGCAGTTGACAAACTCCTCGGCGGTTTAGTCGTGCAAGCAGCAATCTGCGATATCGAGATGCCGCGTCTGGATGGTTATGGAGTGCTAGAAGCCTTGCGATCGCATCATGATTTTGAAGAACTACCGATTTTGATGCTTACTTCCCGCAACAGCGACAAACATCGGTTGTTGGCGATGAATCTAGGAGCTTCGGCTTATTTCTCTAAACCGTATACCGAATCAGAGCTATTAGCAACGCTGAAGTCTTTAGTTAAAACAGCAAAAGGTCGGCATGTAATTAATAATTAATTGTTATGGTTAGAGAATAGAAGACAAAATCTTTGCTCCAAAAAGGATAACCATAATCGATGGGTATCTAAATCCTTACTGTTTGTAAGCAATTACCACATGCAAATTATTACTTACAGTCCGGCATACACGATCGTACCTACCTATGAGTGTTTCAATCGGTGTAGTTATTGCAATTTTCGGAGCGATTCTGGAATGGATGAATGGATGACGCTCGATAGAGCTACCCAGATTCTTGTCGATCTTCAACATAAACATATCTATGAAATATTAATTTTAAGTGGTGAAGTTCATTCCCAATCCTCCCGCCGACAGGCTTGGATCGATCGCATTTACGATCTGTGTGAGCTAGCTCTAAAACTAGGATTTCTCCCGCATACAAATGCTGGCCCTTTAAGCTATGTAGAGATGGAGAAACTAGCGCAAGTTAATGTTTCGATGGGATTAATGTTAGAAGCTCTCGATCCGGCTTTACTTCTGGGGGTACACCGATACGCACCGAGTAAATTACCCGCACTCAGAATCGAACAACTCAATTGGGCTGGTAAATTAAAAATTCCGTTTACGACTGGGCTATTATTGGGTATCGGAGAATCAGAACGGGATTGGAAAATTAGCTTACAAGCGATCGCCGACATTCACGATCGATGGGGACATATTCAAGAAGTCATCTTACAACCATACAGTCCTGGCAGTCAAGAAGTTTTAGGAGGATTAGGTTTTGATATTACCAAGTTACCCCAAGTAATTAGATTAGCCAAACAAATATTACCTGCGGATATTACCATCCAAATTCCACCCAATCTCATTCCTCATTCCGATTTATTATTAGCTTGTTTGACAGCCGGAGCCAGAGATTTAGGCGGAATCGTCCCTAAAGATGAAGTAAACCCAGATTATCATCATTTAGATTTAACAGCATTGAGCGCGTTGCTTGCTAGTGCTGGCTGGAAATTAAATCCGCGATTGCCTGTTTATCCGCAGTATCAACATTATTTACCCGATTCTCTAGTTGCAAAAATAGCTGCGATGCGATCGAAGCATTTAAACCTAATCTAGCATCGATCCAGTACCACAGCAGATCTAAACTAATCTTTTACATAATCTGGTAAAGCTATCCCAAGTAACCAGCATAGTCAAATTCAGAAGGTTATCGATCGATGAATATCCGACAGTCTCAACTACCACTATATTTATATGGCAGTGGTGCTTTAGTATTCCTAATAATAGCTATCTTATTTAAACCGTTTACTGTGATTAATGCTGGAGAACGTGGGGTAATTATGCATTTTGGTGAAGTTCAAGACCAAATTCTATCTGAAGGATTTCATCCAGTTTTACCAGTTTATACTAGTATTAAAAAGATGAGCGTCCGAGTCAAGAAAAGTGATGTTGCTGTTAAAGTAGGCACGAAGGATTTACAAACATTGGATGTACAGGCATCCGTCAATTGGCATATCGAGGCGAATAAAGTCAATCGGGTTTATCAGCAGGTAGGCGACGATCGCCAGGTGAGAGAAACTATTATTATTCCGGCAATATCGGAAGTTCTTAAAGCTGCTACTCCACAGCGAAATGCTGAAGAAATTCTCAAGCAACGCAGTAGTTTGAAGGAAGAAATCGAGCGTAGTCTCAAGCCTAGACTAGCAAAATATGGATTGCTAGTCGATGATGTATCGTTGATTAATATTGGCTTTTCACCTGAGTTTACTAAATCGATCGAACAAAAACAAATTGCCGAACAAGAGGCTAAAAAAGCCGATTATGAAGCCTTAAAAGCTTCTAAAGAAGCTGAAGCTGAAGTTAATCGTGCTAAAGGTACTGCCGAAGCACAAAGACTCTTAAAGCAAAGCTTAAACAAAGAATTATTGCAAAAGCAAGCGATCGAGAAATGGGATGGTAAATTTCCCACCGTTATGGGTGGAACTGGCACATTACCACTAATTAATATCGCCCCACCTAAAAACTAAATTGACTCTGTTGAGACTGGTTGTTTGTGCAAATTTCGACTGTAATCGATCTTAGCTAAAATATCAGTCCAACTAACCCCTGCTAGACTAGGTAAAATCAAATGTGCTTGCGCCAATCGTTCGTAAGGGCCTACTCCTAATACCCACATCTGGGCGGCTAAACCTGCGGCGACACCTGCGGGAGCATCTTCGACAATCAAACAATGCGATGGCGAAATTCCTAAAGATTCAGCCGCATGTAAAAACACATCGGGAGCGGGTTTAAGATTTGGAACGCTATAACCATCAGCAATAAAATCAAAAAAATGTTCGATTCCTAAAAGTTGGAGGACTAATTCGGCATTTTTACTCGAAGATCCCAGGGCGATTTTAATGTTAGCTGCGTGTAATTCGGTTAATAAGCTGCCAATACCGGGCAAAAGATGTTCGTTATTTAGTTCGTTGATTAATTCTAGGTAATAATCATTTTTACGAGCTAATAATAATTGCTGTTGACACGAACTAACTTGCCGATCTCCCAATAGATAACAAAGCGCATCTTCACGATTTAAGCCTAACATCCCGCCATCATGAATCTGCCGATCGAACGGAATGCCCTCTTCGTCAGCCAATCGCTGCCATGATAGATAATGGAAATAGACAGTATTAGTAATCACGCCATCTAGGTCGAAAATGACTGCGGCAATGAGTGAATTGCGTTCCAGTGTAGCCATAGCGATGGGATCTCGATCGATGATTGCTGGTGCTTATTTATTATGCCCTCAGATCGCGCTCAAAGGTTAAATATCGATCGCGACTCCGAGTGAAATGGGATTCATGTTTTAGAATGGATGTGGTAGCGATCGGTTTTCCAGAGCAGATCTGAGTCGATTGTTGTGTTTTTCGATAAGATCGAAACTGTTTGGAACCCAGATGGTGGATGCGATCCACCGTGTAGCACTATTTTATCCTCTATCATCTACCCCACATATGAACTTACGCGATCGCTTTAATCAACTTACAGGCAAAACTCAATTTGTCGTGTCCAGAATTTTTCTCCACCTCGGTGGCGATGAAGTGTCGCCATTACTTGGTATTCTCAATCAAGCTGGCAGACAAGCAATTGAAGCCGATGGCGATCTGACAATTGTCGGCGAAGGATTGGTAGAAATCTGTCAAAACTTATTGCAATACGATACTTACTGGCGATCGGCGGCTAATGAAGGTGATGTATTCTGGGATGAAGGTGCCGCTGGTGACTATGCAAATGAATTATTTACCGACTCCGCCGGACGTTATTTAAGCGAACCAGATGTAGACCAAAATAGCAATCCTAACGATCGATTGACCCTTCCCCCCACCCGCAATCTAATCGTAATGCTGACGGTAGCCTTAGAAGGTGAAGACCCGACCCTCGAAGCAGATTTGTCTAATATGTCCGCGCTCAAAATTGCCTTAAAATCGCTAATTAATCTGCACTATCAAGAACGTCTGCGGGCAATTTATATCCATTTTTCTCCCGCCCGATTTGGTGACGAACTTACCGACGACCAAGTGCTGCAAAATTTTCCAGAGCTAATTCCGTTGTAAATAGTAACTAATAGTTCCATGCTGAAGAGGCGGTTACCCAGATCGGACTCGATCGGTTAACAAGCTACTTTAACACTCATTCGATCGAGTAAGATCTGATTAGATAGAGCCAACTAGATCTTCGATCGTTTTTGTGTTGAAATTGTAAATTGTCGATCGATCTGAGAACTGGCTAAAATAAGAATATACAACAGTCATGAAATCAGTTCATATGTTACGTCGATTAGTAATAATTTTTATGGCGTTGACCCTATCGGTAACTTCCGTCGCCTGTGGCTCCGGAAACACCGAGCGGTCGGCTCAGACACAAAATCGCTCGAATACTGCGGTTCAAAATCCGGCTGTTAGTAATAACACCAGCCAAAAACCGATCGCTGAGGGCAAATATCCCGTCCAGCAAGCCACTTATAATGATGCAAATGGGGAATATACCCTAATGCTCTTAAATACACCTGCTGGTACGCCACCTGTCTATCGCAGCACCAATTTGCAAATGGCGCGATTGACCGATGAAGAAGTCAAAGCCAGCGAAAAGACTTATTTCAAATCCGAGAACGGTCAAGTCTCGCTGCATATGCCTGAAGACTTTAAAATTGAATACGTCCATAACGTGACTCAGGCACAAACCAATCCCCAAACCGGACAGCAAGAAACTGTCGTAGTCAAACGAGAATCTAGCTTCTGGACACCATTTGCTGGCTCGGTAGCTGGTTCGCTTGCCGGACAAGCGATCGGTAGTATGTTATTTAGACCGCAATATTATGTACCACCCGTTTACAATAATGGTGGGATGCGAGGATATGGTGGCTATGGTACCAACTACGGTCAAGCCGTTCAAAGCTATCAGACTCGCTACAATACTCAGCCCCCAGCCGTCGTCAACCGGACGACATTAAGAACGACTGGAAGATTGAATAATAACGACAATTTCAATCGTACCAACACTAATACCAATCGCTCGACAGAGCGCACTCGTTCGACAGGTTCGGGATTTGGTAGCAGCACGCTCCGTCAATCGGATCGATCTCGCTATTCAACACCTCGTTCTAGTGGTGGTTCTAGCCGCAGTTTTGGCAGTGGCGGTCGCAGTCGCTCTAGTTCTGGGTTTGGCAGTCGCAGACGCTAAGAGCTAGGTGTTAGGTGTTAGGTATTAAGCTCTAGGTGTTAGGTGTTAGGATTTAGGTATTGGGTGTAGATCTTCGCTAGAGCTTAAAGCCTAACTTCTATTCCCTGAAGCCAAAAGCCCAAAACCCAAAGCCTAATTTCTATTCCCTAAAGCCTAATACCTAATACCCAATACCTAACTTATGGCAGTCAAGAAAGGAGATTCAGTACGGGCGATCGCGAGTATGCTGGCAAACAGCTTAGAAGCAAAAGCTAGCGATGCCAGATTTCCCAAATACTTATTTGAAACCAAAGGTGAGGTGCTAGATCTCCGAGGGGACTACGCGCTAGTCAAATTCGGACAAGTTCCAACACCCAATGTTTGGCTCCGCATCGACCAGTTAGAGGGAACTTAGCTAATAAAAGCTAACTAACCAGATTAGACTGATGTAAAACATGATGGCATGAATGGCACCATGCCATGACCTACAAAGGCTAGTAGAGAATTTCTACTAGTTTTTTTCGCGCAAAAACTCTTGAGCTTGTCTGATAGCGGCGGGGAGAATATTAAAAACCGCCCAACCAGCCGCCGCTGCTAGAGGTGCCAACACGATCAATAGCCGAAAGTCGAAGTCCATAATTGCTGCCTTAATTAAAAGTAAAAAATTTATCGTTAAATATCACATACTTACTTTAGCAGAATTAGGAACTGGTAATGGCTCTATCGCTAAAGTAGTACAGCTTTACAGCCAATTGTCATAAAGAGATTCTCCTTCCCTGCGGGACGCTCCGCGAACAGAGAGGCTCACGGGAACGCAATCGACCCACGACCGCGCAACAAACCAGCATTAGCACCCGGACAAATATGTGATAATGCTTGCTGCGCGGGGAACTGCTGCCACACTGCCTCGACGCTGCGAAGTTGGCGCGGCCAATGAAAGGTTTTAGCAGTCCGCAGCGGTACGGCAGCACCCAGACTGTCGGGTAGTAAGTGTCTACCTGTAAATAATACGCCCCCAGCACCAGCATAATAAAGACACATCGATCCTGGTGAATGTCCGGGAGTCCAAATTGCGTGTATGCTATCGTTAATATCAAATTTATCCTGAAAAGTAGTCAACTTGAGTCCAGGAAGTAGGTAAGCTTCTTGCTCTTGAATAATTACTTCGCACTTCAATGCTGTGGCGATCTGCGCGGCTTGTCCGATGCCGCCGCGATGGGTAATTGCCAACCAGTTAATGCCACCGCGATCGATGATAAACTGTCGATTGGTATCGTTCCAAGCGGGACTATCGACCTGCATATTGCCACTGTTAGTAACGATTAAATAAGCAGTGCCGCCTAATGTATCTCGATTGGGAGGGAAAGCAAAAATACCTGGTAGAATCTCTGTTGGCAGTTTAGCAGGAGGAGATTTAACTGATAATGGCGGGTGTGACAAATTTGATTCTAGCGACATAAAAGCGCGAAGTCTGCAAAAGTTTAGAGTGTAGCAGTAGTTGAAGCCTAAGTGAAGAGTGCATTCAACAAATCGATGGCAATAACTAATTCTTTGGTCGATCGACTAATTACTATTTTATTCATGTGGTTGTCCTTACTATTCATCTTAATCTTAGCTGGCGGTTTAACATATATTATTCTGGATCGAACTGTCAGCCAAATGACAGCCGTACCATTATGGATATTGTGGGCAATCCTGATGATTCCACCGTTCTTGACTGGGGCGACAGTTACTTGGAGTAAGCAAGTCCCCCCGTTGCCCATCTTAATTATCGGTTGCTCGATGTGTTGGCTTTTGTATTGGCGACTGCTCGACTGGCGCAAACCGAAATCGAGATCGATCGAACCTGGGTTAACTCCGGCCAGCATCGTTGCCAGTCAATCGCTCGACGCACCAGTGTTGCCCACCAATGAAGCTGATGACTCAGGATCGCTAACGGACGAGGCTTTAACCGCCACCCCACGACCGATCGAAGCCCATGAAGAGGCAATGTTAAGAACTTGTTTTGCGTGGAATGTATTCTTCCTCGAAAAAATTGAGTATCGCCCCCAAGCAGTACTATGTCGCGGTAAATTACGTACCGATTCCGATAACGCTTATGCTACCCTCACGCACAATGTCCAAGAGCTATTTGGCGATCGCTTCTTTATTTTATTTCAATACAGTCTCTCGACTGGAAAGCCCTTTTTCGCACTAGTTCCCCGTCCGCAACCCACCCAATTTACACGCCACTCGCGACACTGGCTCGATGGCGCGATCGCGATCGTCTTGTTACTATTAACCTTGCTACCTACAGCCTATTTTGGGGCGGCATTAGCGCGATTGCCACAAGGCGATCTCGGTACGATTCTCTTAGCAGGTTTACCATATGCACTCAGCATTATGCTAATTTTGGGACTTCACGATTTAGGTCGCTATCTAGTCGCCCGATTTTATCAAATCGAGACAAATTTTCCCTATTTTATTCCACTACCATTTTGGCCGGGTACCTACGGCTGTATGGTGCAAATGCGCTCTCCGGTGCCTAATCGCAAAGCCGTCTTCGATCTGGGGTTTACCGCTGCTGCGGTGGGCTTAATAACGGCGATTCCGTTATTTGTATGGGGACTGAGCCAATCAGAAACGGTACCGCTCGATCCTCAGTCAAATTTGGTGAGTTTTCATGCTTTCGATCCCCGATTTTCACTATTGCTAACGCTGTTGAGTAAATTGGCATTAGGTGGCGAATTTGTCGCCGAACGCGCGATCGATCTGCATATCGTAGCAATCGCCGCTTATATTAGCTTACTGATTATTATCGTTAAATTAATGCCGCTCCGCCGTCTCGATGGCGGTTATATCGTGCATGGCATGTTCGGTCAAAAGCCCAGTGCGATCGTCTCTCAGTTGAGTAAATTTGTTCTCTTAATCCTCGGCTTGATTCGATTTAGAGCTTCAGAATTTGGCAATACAGATCTACTGTTTCTGGCGATCGTCGTTGGTTTAATTCCCGCGATCGACGAACCCGCGCTCAACGATGTCTCAGACCTCAATCACTGGCGCGACGCTCTGGGTGTCGTAATGTTGGCAATTCTCATGCTCGCGCTGCTCCCAGTGCCCGCTGTGATGCTTCAATTCTTCGATCTTTGATGGAGATGGGAGATGGGAGGTGGGAGATGGGAGTTGGGAGATGGGAGTTGGGAGATGGGAGTTGGGAGTAAGAAGATAGATCTGTAGGTTGGGTTGAAGAATGAAACCCAACACACCCAAATTTTTAGTTCAGGGCGGTGTTTGAGAAACCCAACACACCCAAATGTTTAGTTCAGAGCGGTGCTTGAGCGAAGCAGATCGCCAGTCCATCGCAGCAATTGTCAGGGAACCATGACAATTACTATCGCTCAAACGACGTAAAATCGTTAAACCCCTGAAATTAAAGGCGATCCCCCCTTGACGGATGGGGGTAAAGTTTTGTTAGATAGTATTCAGGAATATCAATTATTAACAACTAACACCAGAATATTAATAGCTTCAGGAGTTAGCAAATTTAATTAATAGATATATTTTTAAAATCATAATTTAGTCACATGCGATCGAGCTACACACTCGATTTGGCAGATTCTAGAAGTTTAAGAAACAGCTTAAATCTGGTTAGTCGGTAGACTAACTTAACGATAGCAATTTTACTAGGTGACAACAGTGCAAACCCCAAATTTGATGAATTTAGGATCTGCACATTACTCGGAGGACGGATCGTGGCGACAGATAACGCATTAGAAGAAATGACACTCAGACAACTTCGCCGCGTGGCAAGTGTTTGCGGAGTGTCTCGTTACAGCAGGATGCGGAAATCCCAACTCCTGGAAGAAATTCAGAAAATTCAGAGTACTCAGTCTACTCTCAGTCCATCTACAAAACTGGAGGCACAATTAGAAGTGGAAGCCGGAAAATTTGAACTCGGAGTCGATGTCGATCTGACGGCTGCGGAATTAGCAGCAGTGGATGAAGGATTAGGGGATTTACCCAGCGGTTATGGAGATAGCCGAATTGTGTTACTCGCCCGCGATCCTCAGTGGGCTTATGCTTACTGGGATATTCCGATCGAGCACAAAAACGAACTGCGCTACCACGGCGGACAACAATTGGCTCTGCGGATTTATGATGTTACCGATATCAATCTCGACCATCAAAGCCCCCACAGTATCCAAGAATATCCGATCGACGAGATGGCTCGTGAGTGGTACCTACCCATCCCCGTAAGCGATCGATCTTACACGATCGATATCGGGTATCGTTGTGGTGACGGTCGGTGGTTGGTGCTAGCGAGATCGACCTCTGTGAGCATTCCTCCCGTCTATCCATCCGACTGGATCGAAGATGTCTTCATCACCGTACCCTGGGAAGAAGAATTAATAGGCAAAACCTTTGTCGAACTGATACCCCCCAGCCACAAAGCGTCAGAAACTGGTGCAACTGCTGGGACTGGCACTGGTACTGGTATTGGTACTGGTACCGATCGAAATGCAATTTACGAACGAATCTTCGGTATGGCAGATTCGGTTGAATCCTTACGGGTGAATGGTTCGCTCTACGGTTCGATGCAACATTCACCAATGGAATCGCTTAGTTCCTTTGTGTTCCCCTCTGGAGCTGGCATGTGGTCACTACCAACGACTTCAGGCGTGAATATGTCTGGTGTCGGGATGTCGGGAATCGGCATGGATGTGGGAGAGCGTCAGCGTCAATTCTGGCTGATCGCCGATGCTGAATTAATCGTCTATGGTGCAACCGAACCAGATGCCGCAGTTTCGATCGGCGGGAGACAAATTAAGCTCAACCCCGATGGTACTTTCCGCTTCCAAATGTCGTTCCAAGATGGCAACATCGACTATCCCATCATCGCTGTGGCTAAAGATGGCGAACAACAACGCTCGGTACACATGACATTCGATCGGGCGACTCCTTCCCGGAACACTAATACTAAGGAAGAAGCAGTCGCTGAGAAGTGGTTCTAATTTTCTGGCTGGCTACATAATTATCTAAATAAGCCCCACCAATCCTCACGGTTGGTGGGGCTTATTTGTGACTATCGATCCATAGCAGTTGCCATGTCGGTTAGGACACAAACCCGACTTTTTGGAAAAGTCGGGTTTGTAGCAGCACTAGTTGTACTGTCCTAACCACCCTGGCGACTGCGATACCTGACGAGCCTCACTCCAGTCAAACCTGTTATCCTAGAATTATTACGATCGATTAACGTCGTAACGAAAAGTACAGTTGATATTGCTAATCGATGCTCGATCGAGAACAATCCAAAACTTGTACCGATCGTAGCTGAAGTATCCAAAATCTAAAATCTCAATGACTAATGCGACACAACCTCGCGAACAAAATCTAAAATCGCCAGTACTCCCCGATAACGACTGGCGATTATTATTGAGGTTATTACCCTATGCTCGTCGCAGTGGTAAATTATTTTTCGTGTCATTTGCGCTGTTGATTCCGTTGGCAATTGCTAATGCGGTGCAACCGCTAATTGTCGGTCAAGCAATTTCTAAAATTAGGAACGAAAAAACCTGGGATTTGGTTAGTAATTTATCCATGTTAGATGGATTAAATGTATTAACATTAATACTAATGGCGACGGTAGTCGTTAGATTAATTCTAACCGCAATTCAAGGTTATACCTCACAACGCATCGGTCAACAAATTACCGCAGATATTCGGAATGACTTATTCGATCGAGTCACATCTTTAGCAGTCCGGTTTTTCGATCGCACGCCTGTCGGGAAACTAATTACCCGCTTGACTAGCGATGTTGAAGCTCTGGGCGATGTATTTACCAGTGGGGCGATCGGCATCATCAGCGATCTATTTTCGATCGTCGTAATGATTTATTTCATGTTTAGGCTTCAGTGGCAAATTGCCCTGGCGTTATTAATTATGTTGGTGCCAGTTGCCGCACTGGTTATCTATTTCCAACAAGAATATCGCAAAGCAAACTATCGCGGTCGCGAAGAGTTATCATTGCTCAACTCGATGGTGCAGGAAAATGTCGTCGGGATTAATGTCGTTCAATTATTCAAACGCGAAAAATATAATTCCGAACTATTTAGGACGGTACGCGATCGCTATATTAATGAAATCGATAAAACTAACTATCACGACTCAGCAGTATCGGCTACTTTAGAGTGGATTTCGCTAGTAGCGATCGCAGTGGTACTGTGGTTGGGTGGCTTGATGGTGCTGGATAAAACCCTAGATGTGGGCACATTATCGGCATTTATTTTATACGCGCAAAGATTGTTTGAACCATTGCGACAATTCGCCGAGAAATTTACGGCAATTCAATCGGGATTTACATCGGTAGAACGGATTAATGATATTCTCAACGAGCCGATCGAAATTCAAGATATCGATCCCGCTCAGAGCCAAAATCTGACGCACATCGATAGTGCTTCCCAAGGTGAAATTCGGTTCGAGCATGTCTGGTTTGCCTATAAAGATGACGACTATGTAATTCGCGATTTAGACTTCACCATTAAACCCGGTGAAAAAATTGCGTTAGTCGGCCCAACAGGGGCGGGCAAAAGTTCGATTATTCGCTTGCTCTGCCGTCTATACGAGCCGACAAAGGGTCGGATTTTAGTTGATGGAGTGGATATCAAAAAAATTACTCAAGCCGAACTGCGTCGCTATTTGGGCGTGATTTTGCAAGATGGATTTTTATTTGCTGGGGACGTGCGGGAAAATATCACATTAGGAGAAACATACACAGAAGCCGAAATTCTCCATGCAGCGCGCTCGACGAATATCGACAGGTTTATTACCCAACTACCCCAAGGTTACGATACGCAACTCCGAGAACGTGGAGCTAATTTATCGGCGGGGCAAAAACAATTAATTGCCTTCGCCAGAGCGGTAATTCGCAACCCCCGAATTCTAGTTTTAGATGAAGCAACAGCGAGTTTAGATGTCGGGACTGAAGTCTTAATCCAAGATGCTCTAGACCGATTAATTATCGATCGCACGGCAATTATTATCGCCCACCGTTTATCGACGATCCGAAATGTCGATCGAATTTTTGTCCTCAAGCAAGGTACTTTAGTCGAGTCTGGCACTCACGATGAATTATTAGATCGAGGTGGTTTGTATGCCAGCTTATATCAATTACAAATGTTAGGAACTTAACTTAAAAATCAAAGCTAGATATTTCAGTACAATCTGACTCTAAACCGCTAGATTTGCTCGAATCTCTGACGGGACTAGATGGCGTGAAATCGACAGTTAAAGAACTAGTCAATATTGCCAAAGTCACTCAAATGCAAGCTAAAATCGG
>NZ_JANYJC010000038.1 GCF_025361915.1 Chamaesiphon sp. GL140_3_metabinner_50 | reverse complement strand
AAAAAAGCGGATTGATTTTCGGTCGGGTTTCCCGACCGTGAAAATCAACCAAGCACCGACAAGACATTGCCCCTACCTAAATGCTCCCACTCCTTAACCCGCCTGGATGGTTAGAGTGGATCTGCGGGTAATGCATAGCTTATAAAGGGGGGGGGCTGGGGGTAACAGGACTACGCAAAATACCTTAACTCCCCGTAAATTATGGCTGCTGAAGTAATCTGTGTCGGTACCGAATTATTACTCGGTGATATTCTTAATAGTAATGCTCGATACCTAGCGATCGAACTTGCCGCATTAGGAGTACCCCACTTTTATCAAACCGTAGTGGGGGATAATCTCGATCGCATCCATAGCGCGATCGAAATTGCGTGTGCGCGATCGAGTATCCTGATTTTTACAGGCGGATTGGGGCCGACACCCGACGATCTGACTACAGAAGCGATCGCTAGTTATTTTAATACGCCCCTCGTCGAACATCCCGAAGTCATCGCCAACATCGCACAAAAGTTTGCCCAAATCGGGCGCGAAATGACTCCGAGCAACCGCAAACAAGCTCTCCAACCCGCAGGCGCGCAATTATTACCTAACCCATCCGGTACCGCACCAGGGATGATTTGGCAGCCACGGGCAGGGTTAACGATCCTCACATTTCCAGGCGTACCGCGAGAACTCTACCGGATGTGGCGGGATACAGCCGTTTTATTTTTAAAAACTCAAGGTTACGGGCAAGATTCGATTTACAGTCGCAGCCTACATTTTTTTGGTGTTTCCGAATCAGCATTAGCCGAAAAAGTCAATTATTTATTCGATTCCACCAATCCCACCGTCGCCCCATACGCGGGTAACGGACAAGTCCGCTTGCGAATTGCCGCCAAAGCCAGCAGCGAAGCCGCCGCCCAACTTCTCATCGAACCAATTGCCACCGAAATTAAACAGATTGCTGGAAACAATTATTTTGGTAGCGATGACGATACCCTCGCCAGCGTCGTTGGAGACTTATTAAGAGCCAGAGGGCAAACCCTGTCAGTAGCCGAGTCTTGCACTGGCGGCGGCTTAGGACGACTGTTGACCGAAATACCAGGCAGCTCCGACTACTTCATGGGCGGGGTGATTTCTTACGCCAATCGGGTCAAAATCGACCTCCTGGGAGTCGATCCGGCGGCATTAGAGACCGAAGGTGCCGTCAGCGAAATCGTTGCTCGTCAGATGGCAGCAGGAGTTAAAGCCAAATTAGCCACCGACTGGGCGATAAGTATTACCGGAGTTGCTGGCCCCGGCGGGGGTACCGATGCCAAACCAGTCGGCTTAGTTTATATCGGGATTGCGGCTCCAGATGGCAGTGTAGAGGGCATTAAGTACCTTTTGGGCAGTCAACGCGATCGCGACCTAATTCGCCTGATGTCGGCGGCTCAGAGCCTAGATCTGCTGCGCCGACGGTTGCAAAGTTAGAGTGTGTTCCGACATTTTCGCAGAATATATGTTTGCTGTTTCGATCGATACCCGCAACAGCAAACAACAAGCAGATAGCCAGAATATATGCACAGAGGAAACGGTGGATCTGTAGTCTGGGCGAAGTAGTTGTAATTATAGATGTGTCCAATGAGAGAGATCCATTTCGCGATCGCCCGCGTATTGTGAGTTAGATGGATAGACCGATCGCCTAAAGGTCAAATTGGTACGGGTGCTGGATTCAATTTGACTGGACTCGCCGCCCCGATTTCACCCACTGCGGTGCCTAAACCTTCTGCCATCCCAGGTTTAATCATTGTTGCCATCGGTACTGGCTTCATGCTCAAGCGACGCAAGCACAAAAGTATTGCAGCCGAGAAACAGTAAGTAATCGAACTACCCGTGCTAGTGAGGCAAAAATTTTGTAGATCGTTGCCTCAATTCAATCACAGCACACCACCTTGACCGATCGAGCCTTCACCCCCTAAAATAGATAAGTGGTCTGGCTGCGGCGTTGGTGACTGCCAATAACGTTTTTTGATCTATGCTTGAATTTTTTACGGGAACTAATGTTGTTCTAGCGGCAGTAGACTGAACTATGTATTCAGAAACTATAAGCACGAACTTCCGGTACCCACCTGGTTTTAACCAGGTCATAAACTGAGGTAAAACGGCGTTGCGGTTGACCTAAATATTTAAGAAGAGGCTCTAAGTATTAGTACTTGGGGCTTCTTTTTATGAGAGTGAATAGTGAATAGCGAAAAGTGCGTTCTTGGGGTTCCCCCTGTCTTGACTCACCTCTTTTGACGGGGAACCCGTCCAAAGGTGAGTCGCAAGTAAAGCACCTTTTCAAGACAGTGGATAGTGGATAGAGATCGGAGCCAAGTTTTGCTGATAAAGTGGATCGGAAGACGTTTAATGAGATCGATCGAATAATGACACCACAAGATTTAATGAAGCAGGAAGTTGGCAAGGCTGCGGCGGCGCGGGTACAATCTAATTCGATCGTCGGATTGGGTACTGGCTCTACTACTGCCTTTGCGATCGAGTTTATCGGCAAACGGTTGGCGGCGGGAGAAATTACCAATGTCAAAGGAATTCCGACTTCTTTTCAAGCCAGAGTTTTAGCCAAGCAACATGGTATCCCTTTAACTACTTTAGATGAAGTCGATCGGATCGATATCGCGATCGATGGCGCAGATGAAGTAGATCCGCATAAAAATCTGATCAAAGGTGGCGGTGCGGCGCATACTCAAGAGAAAGTAGTCGATGCGCTAGCCGAACAGTTTATTGTCGTTGTAGACAATACTAAGTTAGTCGATAAATTAGGTTCTACTTTCCTCGTCCCTGTAGAAGTTATCCCGATGGCGGTTACGCCTGTGATGCGGGCAATCGAAAAATTAGGTGGTAAACCTCAGCTCCGCATGGGTGTTAAAAAAGCTGGCCCAGTTGTCACAGATCAAGGTAACTTAGTTGTTGATGTAAAATTTGATTCGATCGATAATCCAGCCGAGCTAGAAAAAACACTCAATAATATTCCTGGCGTACTAGAAAATGGTCTGTTCGTTGGTGTAACTGACTTGGTATTAGTCGGCGAAGTTCAAGGCGATAAAGTCATTATCAAAGAAATGTAAAAGTTAGGTATTAGGTATTAGGTATTTAGAGAATTTAAGAGGTTTAACCCCCAATTTAAACGTTCTAAAGCCTAAAGCCTAATCCCGATCGAGTACAATTAGACTAGCAACTTTGTACGGAACCTCCCAAATTATGGTTTCTCAATTACCAGCACCGACTCAGATCGAATATCCCGACAGCGACGGAAAGCCGATGTCTGACAATACCAAGCAATTTCGCTGGATTACGATCGTTAAATACAACCTGGATTGGTTATTTACCAATGATGAGAATGTCTTTATTGCTGGAGATTTGCTCTGGTATCCGGTAGAAGGCAATGCCAAGCGACGTGTAGCTCCAGATGTGATGGTAGCATTCGGTAGACCCAAAGGCGATCGCGGTTCCTACAAACAATGGGAAGAAGCTGGAATTGCACCGCAAGTGGTGTTTGAAATTCTCTCACCTGGGAACAAGCCCAATGAGATGGCAGCCAAGTTAGCTTTTTACGATCGCCATGATGTAGAGGAATACTATATTTACGATCCCGATACTAATGCTTTATCTGGATGGGAGAGAGCAGATGGTTATTTGGTCGAAAATCCTGTCATGCAGGATTGGATTAGCCCGCGATTGGGTATTAAGTTCGATCTGAGTATGCCGCCCGAATTGCAAATCTATCGACCCGATGGAGAACCATTTCTCTCATTTGAAGATGTTTCCCAACGATTGAAATCCGCCACTCGCGAACTGGAAGCCATCTCACAAACTCTTTCTAACACAGAGCAGGCGTTAGCTGTAGAAACCGATCGCAATCAACGACTTGCCGCAAAATTAAGAGAATTGGGAATCGAACCCGACACGATTTGAAGATAAAAAATGAGGTCAGAACATAAAGTTCTCACCTCAACTAGATAATTATAAAAATCGGGTCTAATCGATGGTTCTTTTGCCAGTAAACTTGAGTTTGGCAGGATCGGGATTGCTGCCAATGTTACGATCGACACTATTTTGAGCTTCCCGTCCTGGATTGACTTTTTCAGGGAAGACACCATCATTAGGATGGAGTAAAGTTGTCTCGCCTTTGGGCATAATCCGGTAAACTTGGTAATTGGTAATTTTGAATTTACGCAATTGACCGCCAAGTGCCAAACACTGTTCTTTTCGCGCCATGTATAAGAGGTTGTCTCCCGATACCATTGTCGCCGCTCCGCCTGTGGGCATTTCAAATACTTGTTGCTTGGGACTGTTCCAAGTAATTGCGTATTTCTCTTCTACTTCGGCTTTGCTGAGTAAACCACCAGTGCTACCGCCAAAAATTGGTGTTTTGCCAGTTAGTTTGATTGCCATAAAACTACTCGTTATAGGGTTTTTGTCATGGTACCACCCCAGCCGATCGCGATCGCCATCTCGTCAAGAACTGTAACAGTCGGCATGGCAGTTAGATCGATCGGAAAATCTTATAATAGTAGCAGTGGCTCTAAAATAGTTCCTTACTTATTACCCGATCGAGACTCATGACTATCAATCCTTCGGCGATTTCCTTGCAGGTTGCTCCCGCTCGCGTATTGCGAGGAAAACAGGCACTCATAGATGCGATTGATTTTATCGTCAAATTGGGGCAACGTCCGCTCGTCGTTGGTGGCGAACAAAGTCTCAAGCTGAGTCAATTACAGGTATTGCACGATCGACCGGAACTAGCCATCGAAACAGTAAAATATACTCCCGACTGTTGCGAGTCTAGCCTCGATCGACTCCAAGCCGCAGTGATTACGCATCAAGCCGATCTAATTATTGGCATCGGCGGTGGTAAATGTCTAGATACATCCAAATTATTAGCACATCGCACTCAGTTATCAGTAGTCACAATTCCCACCTCTGGAGCTACCTGTGCGGCGTGGACGGCATTATCAAATATCTATTCCGAGTCGGGTGCATTTTTGTACGATGTCAGCCTTGCTAACTGTCCCGATTTATTAATCTTAGACTACAGTATCGTCGCGACAGCACCACAACGGATGCTAGTAGCGGGGATTGGCGATGCGATCGCTAAATGGTACGAAGCCTCTGTTAGCAGCGGTCATTCTTCCCAAACCTTGCTCATCGCCGCAGTTCAACAAGCACGAGTCCTCAGAGATATTTTATTCCAAAAGTCTGCCAACGCGATCGCCAATCCGAACAGTGAAGATTGGCAAGAAGTCGTAGATGCTACTGTCCTGCTAGCGGGAGTCATCGGGGGGCTGGGTGGTGCCCAGTGTCGTACTGTAGCCGCCCACGCCGTCCACAATGGTCTTACCCACCTTCCGGGCAGTCACCATGCCTTACACGGCGAAAAAGTGGCGTATGGTATTTTAGTTCAGCTCAGACTACAGGAGATGCTTCAGGGCGATCGATTAGCCGCTACAGCCAGAGTGCAATTGCTCGATTTTTACAGTTCGATCGGGTTACCCCAAACTTTAGCAGATTTGGGTTTAAACGATATCACGATCGCCCAATTACATCATGCTGCGACACTAGCCTGTCAACCCGATTCCGATTTACATCGTTTACCTTTTGATGTCACGCCCGCTCAACTAGTCGCCGCAATGGTATCGACAACCATTCTCGATCGTACATCGGAAATTGAAACTGGTATTACCGCCAAAGTTGGATTTTAACAAGATCGGGTATGAACCAACCAACACTAGACTTCTTGCAATCGGGGAGCAGGGAAAAAGTCTATAAATTAAATGACTGATAGCTTATCACTATCCACTATCCACTAATTCCCGATCGACTCACGCGCCGATAAACCTTCACTATTAGCTCCAAAATACCAAATAGCGGTGGCAACCTCGCCTAAATTCACCGTTTTTTTCGGCTGAAATAAAGTGGTATAACCAAATACCCGCCGAATGTTCGATCGATCTCCATTTTGAAAGTCAGCTAAAACCGCCCGCAACGCCGTTGGCTCGACTTTGCTGGCATCTTGAAATCCCCACGTCTGCTTGACGGCATCTAGTGAGGCGGTGGGGAGCGGTTGACGAGTATCGAGCGGAACTTTCCACAAAATCAGTTGTTCCCTGGTTAATGGGGCATCTGGACGGAACAGCACGGCAGTAGCATCGCCGCTGAGGGAGCTAGGAATCAGTCCCGCTTCGGCTAATCCCTGAATGCTGGGAAAATCGGGGTTGGTGCTGGGGACATCTTGAAAAACGGGCTTGGTATCGGTGGTAGCTAGCTTGAGCTGTTGGGTAGGTTTGGTACCTGTAATCCGATTGTGTGCGGCGACTAACCACCGAGCATATTCGCGGCGAGTGACGACTCGATTGGTGGTAGCATCCGCAGTGGTAAATACGCCAATTTTGGTTAAATCGGTTAGATATTCTGAGGTAGTTGTGGGTAATTTACCTGTCGCTTTGGTGACGGGAAGGGGCGATGTAGCAGGTGTGGGGCTACTCGTGGGTGTTGGGGTAGTTGTTGTCGTTGGTGTTGGCGTTGGTGAAGATGTAACTGTCGCGCCTGACAGGTTAATCGTATAGGTGGTAACGTCTGATTGCTGTTTTTCAGTGCCAGTTTGAGGCGCAATTGTGACGATCGATTCTGCTTGCTTGAGAACTAACTGCGGTTGGCTGTCGCTAGGAGCTGTAACTATTTCCCATTGCTTGGCGGGTAATTCTTGTTGATAGAATTTATACACAAACTCGATCGGATCTGGAGTCGTCCAAGTAGTTAGCGTACCTTTATCCTGAGTTTGGGCTGTCAATTGAAGTTTTGCTTGCGGATATAAAGGGAAATCGGCAGGGAGTGAATTCGCACTCGTTCCTAGTGTGGTGGTAGTAGTGTCTGGTTGTTTGAGTTTGGGATCTGGTGCGAAGGTATCTTGCAACGATCTGCCAGCAGTGCAGCCAGAACTAGATATTAGTAAGGCGATTGCCAGACAAGTCAGTAACGATTTTAAGTGCTGAAGTCGATCGAGGATCGTCCGTATCGATCGTCGCTCCGGTTGAAAACGTGACACAATTAGTTACTGGATTGAGACAGCTATACAGCTTAATTATACTACGGTTTTTCGATCGCAGCAGACATAGTACGTCAGTCATCTTTGTACTAGCAAATTCAGATTTTCGACTAGCAATCTAGCAAATATCGAAAATATAAATATTCGCTCGATCGAGAAGTGAAGATCGAGCGAAGGGATATTACGAACAATTGCGATCGGGTTTTACCTTGTAGCGATCGAATGGAAATTACTGACAATTGCCTTTAGATTTTAGCTTGTAGCGATCTGATGAACTCCCTAATAATGTCGGTCTTCGTTCTTTCGGTTTTCTCGGCGAAAGCTTCGAGAATTCTGAGTTCTTGTTCTGGAATCTTAACGTTGAGTTGTTTTAAAGACATGGTGCGTGTGCTTGAAGGAGTGTTATGCTGTGTTGGTTGGTTCATGATGTTGGTATCAATTAGTACTAATATGTGATTTTTGTAAGTGGATGTACTGGTAGGTAATCGAATTACTTAAAGTCGCAGCAGAGTCGATCGTCATAACTAAGAATGGGTGCAACCAGACTTAATTATTGGAGTTATGCCGCAATTGCACCACTAACTTACACTCAGAGTGTCAGCTACCAACTGCTTGACTCTGGTGTCGAGATCTACCTCGATCGATTAATAGCAGTGACTCGATCCGATCGAGCCATTGCTAGTTCAAAAAACATCGCTGGCGATAAATTTATTTAGGGCGACGCATTTGTAAGAAGGCAGGTAAATCGGCACCAGCATTCTGTGGCGGCTGAGGCTTCGGAAAATTGTCATTAACAGGGGAAGTTCCGGGGGTTTGCTGTTTGCGGGATTGTTCCGATGGCATGGTGCGATCGCGTGCCGTCGCGCCATTTCCACGGGGACGCGCGATCGGTTCGGCAATTTCGCCAGTAAATCCGGTGGCAATTACCGTAATTCGCATTTCGCCTTGCATTTGCGGATCGATCACCGCACCAAAGATAATATTTGCATTCGGATCGACGACTTCATAAATCGTTTCCGCAGCAGTATTAACTTCAATTAGGGTCATATCGGTACCGCCAGTGATGTTTAAGACCACCCCGCGTGCGCCTTCGATGCTCGATTCGAGCAACGGAGAAGTGATGGCTTGAATGGCAGCTTCCCGCGCGCGGGACTTGCCAGAGCCTTCACCAATGCCCATTAGTGCCGAGCCAGCATCTGCCATTACCGTCCGGACATCGGCAAAGTCAACGTTGATCAATCCGGGAATTGTGATGATATCAGAGATGCCCTGAACGCCCGATCGCAGTACGTCATCGGCAATCCGAAACGCCTCTTGAACTGGTGTTTGTTCGTTGATAGCTTGTAAGAGCTTATCATTAGGTATGATAATCAACGTGTCAACTTGACTTTGGAGTCCGCTAATGCCTTCTTCGGCTTGGTTAGTGCGTCGTCGGCCTTCAAAAGTAAACGGACGAGTGACCACACCCACAGTCAAAGCACCCATCTCCTTGGCAACTTCGGCAACGATTCGCGCTGCACCAGTGCCAGTACCACCTCCCATCCCAGCAGTGATGAAAACCAAATCCGCTCCTTCCAGAGCGTGCGCGATTTCTTCACGAGATTCTTCAGCAGCCTTCTGCCCGATTGCTGGGTTACCACCAGCACCGAGTCCACGGGTGAGCTTTTGACCGAGCTGAATCCGCCGCGTGGCATCCGAATGGGATAAAGCTTGCGCGTCGGTGTTCATCGTCCAAAATTCAATTCCTTCGATATCGCTAGCAATCATCCGATTGACCGCATTACTGCCGCCACCGCCAACACCAATAACTTTGATGCGAGCTGCGCTGCTAAGTGAGATCCCTTCAGACATTAGTTCGTCCTTTGGCATGGAGTAACCATCTCGGATTGAGTGGCTTTTGAATCCTGGATAGGAGAGTGGACTAGAATTATTCATGCGCTAGTTAATAGTTGAAACCCTTTAAAGCATAGTAACCCGCATTATCAGTATTTTCTGAATTTACTCAAATATGTATGCGTAGAAATTTGGCATTGTTTAACAGGCCGACACCATAATTGAATTGATTAGATTTGACATCATCCGATCGGTAGTCGATCGCAGTGCTACAATATAGAAATTGTAAGGGAAGAATTTTGCTAGCATATTGTCTAGCAGTTATGCTATTAATGTAGCAACATGTAGCTTGCAATTTTACTGAGATGTTTACCTTACTTCTACTCGATCGGGAACGGCGATCGGCTGTGAGAGTTGAAGTTTTGGGGAGTATGGATTTTCTAAATCTAGAAGTTCGACATCCTCCGATCGAGGGTGTTTTTGCCAATTGCGAAGTCGATCGAGCTGTTGCATTTGGTTAGTTACTTTTAATTTATCCCCGATCGCACCGAGTCTAACTTTGCCAACTTCGGTTTGTAAAATCACATTCTGAGGATTGTGGCAATCGATAACTCCGACTGCGACTGGACTAGCGTGAATCGCCTGGTAAAGCTGACTCCAGCCAGGACATGCACCTTGGTTTGGCAACATTAATTGTAATGTAGGTAGCGATCGCCACACGGTAGGACGATAGCTAGAAATTGGTAACTGTAGCCCCCGTTCGTCGATAAATGTTTGGGATTGTGTAGTGTTTGTCGGCATTATTCGGGCAACTGGTGGCAAATCTTGAATCTGGACGATTAGCTGCGGTGGTAAAATGCGCCGATCGATCTTGACATTAACCGCACCGCGATCGATCGGTTGTGGGGTCAACTTTGCAGTCAATTGCGCTGTTAATTGCGCTGGAGCTAACTCCATAATTAGTTGTGGATAGGGAATTTGCAGCATCGATCGCACGGTGGTATCGCTTAGATACTGGTTACCCTCGATCTGAATTTGTTCGGGTTTAGAAATCGTCCAATCGGGTTGAGAAATTACCCATCCCAAGCCAGCTAAGATCCCACTCATACACGTAAATCGCCACAAAGATTTAACGACTCTAATTCGCCGCCGCTGTCGTAATTGCTGACGACGCTGTTCGATCTGTGCTGGGGAATGGGAGTGGTACAAGGAGTAAGGAGTAAGGAGTAAGGAGTAAGGAGTAAGAAGTAAGGAGTAAGGAGTAAGGAGTAAGGAGTAAGGAGTAAGGAGTACAAATACTTCTAAAGCCTATCCCATCCCCTCTTCCCTATTCCCTAGTTCGGAATAAATTCTGTCTGAACTCGTTGCTTACTGTCGCTGCTGACGACGATCGAGCGATCTTGAAGTTTGCCGATGCCACGAGTGCCAGTAAACTTAATGACTGGATCGATCTGTTGATAGACTACATTACCAGTTCCAACTAGCTGTTGGGAAGCAATTTGCCAGATTAGCCGATCGCTTTGAAGTTTGGCTTGGTTGCGAGTGGCGATACCAGTGGCTTTGCCTGTGAGTGTTGCTGTCGAGGCTTTGAGATCGAGTTCGCCAGCATTGGCGTTAAAAATTAGCGATTCTGGGGGATGGATGATTTTCAACGGTCGATCGGCAGTAATTAATTCGCGATCGAGGTTCCAGGAGAATGATTCGCCATTGACCTGGATTATCGGCTTGGTGGCATCTAATCTGACGTTGCCCTGTAAATTAATAATTTTACGATCGAGCGCGCTAGAGAAGCTATTGGCTACCACTCGATCGGTAATTTGATTGCCTACATAGCGTTGAATTTGGGTAAGCCTGTCGCCGATGACTTTTTGGTCTTTTACCAGCCAGGTGAGATGCTCTGTCTGCATTGCCAGTCGGGGATCTGTCGAAAATGCGGTGATTTTTCCAGCCAAATCTAGTTGTTGTTTGCGGCTGATATATTTACCTTCTGTCGCATCTACCTGAAATTTGGGTTGAGTGGCGCGAACCCGATCTCGAACGGTAAGCAAATCGGCTTTAGGTTGCCACGATACTTCTTGTCCGACGAGGACGAGATTATTGCGCGTTTCGGTAGCGACAACATCGCCGCGCAGCACTATTTTTTCGCCTGCTTGTTCTAATTCGCCCGATTTAGCGGTGAGGTGCAGAATAATTTGACCGTCTTGATAGAGATCTCCAGTAATATTGGTGACTTTAGCCGTTTTGCGATCGGGTGCATAGACACCACGTTGCGCGCGAACTTTCCACAGGGGTTTGCCCTGTTTATCTACTTGCGCGAAACTGAGATTATCTAGTGCTAGTTTTGCTTCGACTGCTGTTGGTGTGGGAGTGGGTTGAAGTTTGGCAGGTTGGCGATTGCACCCCCCCATCCCGAACATCGCGATCGTCAAGATAATCTTTAGACAATGGTATACTTTCATACTCGATCGCAGCTAAGTCTAGAGATCGGGAGCGATTTAAATTTTGGATTGTTCCCATCGCGAACTACGACCGGGGTATTTTCCCGATCGTCATCTCGATCTGCACTACTAATAACAAATATCGGGAGTCACCGATAGTAGCCCCGTGTTATTTCTGGGTGTTTTTTGAATTTCTTCTTTCACATTTTCGAGATCGATATAGCGATCGGAAACATTAATTAGACTATCACTGGTCATCGATCGTAAGCTGACGACTTCTACTCGTACGCCACGATAACTGACGGCATCGACAGCATAAGCGAGATCGCCATCGCCGCTCACCAACACCGCCGTGTCGTAAGATCCGACTAATGCCATCATATCGACAGCAATTTCGACATCGAGGTTGGCTTTTTTAGAGCCGTCGGGAAGTTGGACTAAATCTTTCGCAATCACCCGATAACCATTGCGCCTCATCCACAGCAGAAACCCCTGCTGCTTTTCGTTAGTGCGATCGACTCCAGTATAGAAAAAAGACCTCAACAGCCGCGAACCACCAGTCAGTCGAGCTAACAGTTTTGTATAATCGATTTCAATATTTAGTTGTAGTGCAGCGTAGAATAAATTCGATCCATCGACAAATATTGCCACTCTTCCGCGATTTTCCAAGACCTGCTGTGCTGAAAATATCGAATTTTCATCATGATTAAAACTATTCATTGTTATAATTTAAAGTTATTAAAAGTTTGAAAAAAGATGAAAATTAAAAAAAGTTTTAAAAAAGATGTGAATCTGCATGACGATCTTCAATCTTGGGCTGTCGATGTCTGATGAGGGGAACGAGAGCGGATGAAGGTTAACTACTAGGAGCAGTCTTAACTTCTAGCTTTGTGAAAATTGGCTGTGGTTCGCCTAATTGGCTGTTAGCTTGTAAAATTCCCCATTGTTGATGATGTTTCCAATTCTCTACTGACGCGGTGTTATCGTCGTTACTATTATTGCAGCAAATTAGATCGAAGTCGATATTTAGCCCTAACTGCCGATAAATATCGGTACTAATTTTTGGCACGATCGGTGACAATAAGTAAGCTGATAACCTAGCTGATTCTAGAACAGAATATAAAACTTGGGCTAACTCTAAATGTTTATCCTGTTTAAATAATGCCCACGGTGCGAGATCGTCGATATATTTATTACTAGAGCGGACTAGATTGAGAATTGCTTCACAGGCATCTCTAAAGGCTAAATTATTGTAGGCGATATCCACTTGTGCCCCCAAATCCCTGCCTAATATTTTGAGGGGATTATCGGCAGCAATATCTGTAGCATTACAATTTGGTATGTACCCCTGACAATATTTTTTAGCCATACCGAGGGTGCGATTGACTAAGTTACCCAAACTATTGGCAAGATCGGCATTGACGATTTCAATAAAGCGGGTTTCATTAAAATCTCCATCCTGACCGAATTCGATTTCTTTAAGAAAGTAATAGCGTAATGGTTCGGCACCATAGCAATCGACTAATGCGATCGGATCGATCGCATTACCTTCACTTTTACTGATTTTTTTACCATCTTTAGTAAAGTAACCGTGAGCAAATACCCGCTCTGGTAACGGTAATTTTGCCGACATTAACATGGCGGGCCAATAAACAGCATGGAACCGTAAAATATCTTTGCCAATCAAATGTAAATCGATCGGCCATCGGGAGTGTAAAGCGTTGTCTAGACTAACTTGAGCATCTGGATCGAGTAAGGCTGTAACATAACCGAGTAAAGCATCAAACCAGACATAAATTGTTTGATCGGGATCGGTAGGGAGCGGAATTCCCCAATCGACATTAACTCTAGAAATCGAAAAATCTTGCAACCCTTGAGCCACAAACTTTAAAACTTCATTGCGGCGACTATTCGGCAAAATAAAATCGGGACGTTCGGCATATAAAGCTTCTAATTGCTGTTGATATTTAGAAAGTCGGAAAAAATAATTACTTTCATCGCGCCATTCTACCTGCTTGCTAGGATGTAACGGACAATGCTTGTCAGCGAGTAAATCTCGCTCCTCTTTAAACTCCTCACAAGCGACACAGTACCAACCCTGCTGAGTTCCTTTGTAAATGTCCCCACTATCCCATACCCGTTGAAAAAACTCATTGACGATCGTTCGATGAGCGGGTGCGGTGGTGCGGATAAATCTGTCGTATTTGATGTCTAGCTTGCTCCACAACGAGTCAAACTTAGCCACAATCCGATCGCAGTGAACTTGAGGATTTACCCCTGCTGCAATCGCCGTCCGCTCGATTTTCTGTCCGTGTTCGTCAGTGCCCGTAATTAATAATACATCGCGACCATTGAGTCTGTGCCATCTAGCGATCGAATCAGCAGCCATTGTAGTATAAGCATGACCGATATGCGGCACATCGTTAACATAGTAGAGCGGTGTTGTGACAGTAAAAGATTGTGAGTGGCTCGCAGGGTGATTCATAAAACGGCTAAAATGTGGCGGACTCAATCGAAATTAGGAACGGGCAGACTAAATTCACACAGCAATGCCATCTAAAATTCTGAATGTGACTAGATTTTGTTGGCACGGCTCTTGAAATTGGCGAGCGCAAACGATCCAGTCCAAAGGCATGTAAAAATGATGTTTGACATTGAGAACTGCGAGATCGATCGTCTGGTGTCGAGTCGGTTGGCTTCGGTAACTGCGTTAGATCCTAACCGCCGCTTCATAGCAGTAAATCGCGGTAGTTGAGTATGCTCAGACGTAGCTCCAGTCTCTATCATAGATGAGGTTTCCCTACTTCTGTCGCTTCTATTAATAATTAGTAATTGGTTTGGTGTTAGAATAAGCCTAAATCAGGGCAACTAGCTCAATGGTAGAGCATCGGACTCTTAATCCGTTGGTTGCGAGTTCGAGCCTCGCGTTGCCCATTTCTCAGAATTTATGTTCGCAGTTATACTACAATGGTCGGAATTCTGAAATTCTCACTAATTGTCCACAGATAATAAATCCTCAGCGATTGCGGTCGATCGATTAGTTAGGATTATTACTTCCAAAGGAGTGTAATTGCTATTTTGCCACTCAGAGCGGCTTTGCATCCACCAGGTTGCAAATCGACTCCAGTGGTAGTATCGGTCGGGTGGGCGATCGATCCCGATCGAATTGGCTATTTCACGACGATCGCCGCCTTTACATTAGCTTAAAAAATTTCACAAATCTTTATCATCTGCTGGGATTAGCGTATACTACGAAGGCAAAGCTTAATCCCAGTTTTATTAGGAGCAGAAATATAATGTCCGAGGCGCAGCAGTCCCTCAGAGTCCCTAGGGAATTTTTGGGGCCGCCTGATGACTTGAACCCCAATGTCTTCATGTTCTTGGGCGCAATTGCTCTAGTGACGATTTCAACGATCGGCTATTGGCATTGGCAGTTACCAGGATGGTGTTGCTTCGGCTTCAATGTCTTGGCTCTACATATGGTAGGTACGGTAATTCACGATGCTTCTCATAATGCGGCGCATCCCAATCGGGTGGTCAATGCCATTATGGGGCACGGTAGTGCACTAATGTTAGGGTTTGCCTTTCCAGTGTTTACCCGCGTTCACATTCAGCATCATGCCAACGTTAACGATCCCGATAACGATCCCGACCATTATGTGTCCACAGGTGGGCCACTCTGGCTGATTGCAGCCAGATTTTTTTATCACGAGATCTATTTTTTCCAGCGCAAATTATGGCGCAAGCACGAACTATTAGAATGGTTTCTCAGTAGGTTGGTAGTTGGCTTGGTAATTTATATTGCCTGTCAACATGGATATACTGGGTACATTTTTAACTACTGGTTTTCACCAGCATTAGTAGTCGGAATAGCACTGGGACTGTTTTTTGATTATCTACCGCATCGTCCTTTTAAAGAGCGCGATCGGTGGAAAAATGCCCGTGTTTATCCCGGTGCGATTCTTAATATCCTAATTTTCGGACAGAATTATCACTTAATTCATCATTTATGGCCGTCAATTCCCTGGTATAAGTACCAAGCTGCTTATCAGGCGACCAAACCACTACTCGAATCAAAAGGCTGCCATCAGTCGCTAGGATTACTACAGGGTAAAGATTTTCTCCATTTTGTTTATGACATCTTTTTGGGGATTAGATTTCACCATAAATCTGAGCCAGCCAAATCGGCACAGCGAGAACAATAGAGTTCGATCGACATAACCACTAACTTTTAGATTGACATAGATTGGGTTGGGTAAATTACCCAACCCAATCTTTATTGACACTAGTAACTTTGTTTTAATGCAAGATGTGAGTGTGGGAATAGAATCGCGATCGGATATTATAATCATCAGTCGAATTACTCGTTCACGAAGTGTGAGCTTTGCCCAATCGTCAAGAACTATACACTTAGTAAAGATGGGGCGATTAGTTCGGCAGGTGTAAGGGTAAAGCTGTAGCTAGCAGCACATTGTGGTCAAAAGCAAACCATGTTTAATAGCATTCATCAGCTCGAACAGCTAGTAACAAATTTTACTCTTCGTGCTAAAATTGCTGCTTAATTGCTGAAAATCGATCGTATTTATTACCTGAATTCCTGTAAAATTTAAGCAAAAATAAGTAACCCCGACCGCAATCTCTTGCAATTTGGAGGAAAAACCTATCAGTAGCATAACCACAACCCAAAATATGTCAACAACAGAACAGTCTGTCATTCACATCTGGGGTCAGCACCCATTGTCAGGGGAAGTAAAAATCAGTGGTGCCAAGAATTCAGCACTAGTCGTAATGGCTGGGGCACTACTGTGTTCGAGTGGCTGTAGGCTCCAGAATATTCCGGGGCTGGTAGATGTCGATAAAATGTGCCAAATTATCGAAGCATTGGGCGTGAAGATTCAACGCAATGGCGACATCCTCGATTTCGATACCACGGGCTTTAACTGTCATACACCGCCCTTTGAATTGGTTTCCAAGTTGCGAGCGGCGTTTTTTGCGATCGGCCCAATTTTAGCTAGGTTGGGAGTCGCTAAAGTACCAATGCCCGGAGGTTGCTCGATCGGTGCTAGGCCGATCGAACTCCACGTCAGAGGATTGCAGGCGATGGGTGCCCATGTCGAAATCGAGCATGGCATCGTCAATGCTTATCTCACTGGGTCGCATAAACGCCTGCAAGGGGCGAAAATTTATCTAGATTACCCAAGTGTCGGCGCGACCGAAACATTGATGATGGCAGCGACGCTAGCCGAAGGTGAGACGATCTTAGAGAACGCCGCCAAGGAACCGGAAGTTGTCGATTTAGCAAATTTCTGTATTGCGATGGGTGCCAAAATTACTGGTGCGGGCAGCGATCGAATTATCATTGTCGGTGTAGATAAACTGCACTCCGCTGACTACAGTATTATTGCCGATCGAGTTGAAGCCGCAACATTCCTCGTCGCTGGCGCGATTACCAATTCGGAATTGAGCGTGTTTCCCGTCATTCCCGACCATCTCACTGCCGCGATCGCTAAATTAAAACAAATCGGTGCTAACGTGGCGATCGATGCACCCGATCGCTTGCGGGTAATTCCAACGGGAATACTCAGAGGCACAGATATCGAGACGCTCCCATATCCAGCATTTCCGACAGATATGCAAGCCCAATTTATGGCACTGCTGGCGGTGAGCGATGGAAATAGTATTATCACCGAAACCGTATTTGAAAATCGACTCCAACACGTCGCCGAACTCAAGCGGATGGGTGCCAATATTCGCGTCAAAGGCAATCATGCGATCGTCGAAGGCGTACCGATGCTATCGGGAGCGACAGTTACCGCCACCGATTTACGAGCATCAGCAGCACTGGTGCTAGCTGGTTTAGCAGCTTATGGCAAAACCACGATCCAAGATTTACATCACCTCGATCGCGGTTATGATAACCTCGAAGCTAAAATGCGAAACCTGGGAGCCAAAATCGAACGGGTGAAAGTCAATGCCGAGGGTGAAACTACCTATCGCTATCCCCAGACTGCTTTGGTGGGTTAGGGATTAGGTGTTAGGTGTTAGGTGTTAGGCTTTAGGCTTTAGGGAATACGCACATCGCACAGGTTCCCCCAATAGCGAATACCCAACACCTAACACCTAACACCTAGTTACTCGATCGTAAATAAACATGTATATGATTAGGCGATCGGGATAACTTTGTGTCACTATCGAAAGTCGCTCCTATCCACTTCCACCTATTTAGATAGATTATGCAGTTAAGATTAGGGGACACCGTACCCAACTTCACACAAGCTACTACCGAAGGCGAGATCGATTTCTTTGCCTGGGCGGGCAATAGCTGGGTAGTTTTATTCTCCCATCCTAAAGATTTTACGCCAGTTTGCACGACCGAACTCGGCGAAGTTGCCAAACTCAAGCCAGAATTTGACAAGCGCAATGTTAAACCGATCGCATTGAGTGTGGATGATGTCGATTCCCACAACGGTTGGGTTGGCGACATTCTCGAAACTCAAGGTTCCGCACTCAATTATCCGATTATTGCCGATCCCGATAAAAAAGTGTCCGACTTATACGACATGATTCACCCTAATGCTAATGCAATGGTGACTGTCCGATCGGTATTTATTATCGACCCTAACAAAAAGCTCCGGTTGACGATTACTTATCCCCCCAGTACCGGACGTAATTTTGATGAAATCTTACGCGTCATCGATTCGCTCCAACTCACCGACAATTACAGTGTAGCGACTCCCGCTAACTGGGTTGATGGTGGCGACTGCGTAGTAGTACCGACAATTTCTACCGCAGAAGCCAAGGTGAAGTTTCCTAAAGGAATTACCGAACTCAAGCCTTATCTCCGGATGACTCCTCAGCCAGATAAATAGGCTTTAGGTTTTAGAGAAATATTAGAATAATAAAAAAAGCGATCGAATCTAAGTTCGATCGCTTTTTTATAGCAACTGATATGGCGACTAAGAACTCATTTAGGATCTTTTAGTAAGGAGGGCGGGTTTGTTCGAGATCGATTTGTAATATCGATAGTTGCTAGCATAAACCCGCCCCTACAGATCCACGTCTTACTCCTTACTCCTTACTCCTTATTTCTTACTCCTTACTCAACCTCTCGCACCCATTTCTAACATCAGCTTAGATTTCTTGACTCCATCGGGAATTTCGACTGGATAATCGCCCGTGAAGCAAGCCGAGCAAAAACTGTTAGGATCGCGATTTGTAGCAGTTAACATCCCGTCCCAAGAAAGATATGATAGCGTATCGACACCAATTTGCTCGGCAATTTCCGCCACAGATTTAGTCGCTGCAATCAGTTGATCTTGAGTATCGGTATCGATGCCATAGAAGCAAGGATGGGTGACTGGCGGTGAAGAAATCCGCATGTGAATCTCAGTCGCACCAGCATCTCGCAACGCTTTTACCAATTTACGACTGGTAGTACCCCGGACGATCGAATCATCGATCACAATTACTCGTTTACCTTTCAAAACATCTCGGAGTGGGTTTAATTTCATCCGAATCCCCGATTCCCGCATCTCTTGAGTCGGTTGAATAAAGGTGCGCCCGACATAGCGATTTTTGATTAAGCCTTCGGCATAGGGAATTCCCGATGCTTCCGAAAAACCGATGGCGGCGGGGATGCCCGAATCTGGTACGCCAATTACGATATCTGCTGCGTGAAATGATTCTTTTGCCAATTGTTTGCCCAACCGCATCCGGTAGCTATACAAACTCTCATCGTTTACCCAACTGTCGGGACGAGCGAAATAAATCATCTCGAAAATACACAGTTTCGGCTCTGGTGCTGGTGCCCAGTTAATCTCTTCGACACCATTTTCATCGATCCACAGCAATTCGCCCGGTTTGACATCGCGATCGTAATCGGCTCCAATAATGTCTAAAGCGCAGGTTTCGGAAGCTACTACATAATGTCCGATGTGGTCGGGCATTACCCCCAATACTAGCGGTCGAATCCCATAAGTGTCGCGGATCGCCATGATGCCATCGGGAGTGGCAATCGTTAGACTGAAGGCACCTACACATTGCTTGCAAGCCGCAATTGTCGCATCGACCCAGCCCTTGCCAGCATTGACTTCTGCCGCAATAATTAAAGCAATCATTTCCGAATCGATCGTCGTCGTAGGTTCGACACCCATCCCGATTAGATATTCCCGCAACTGAGTTGTATTGACAAGGTTGCCATTATGTGCTAAAGCTAACTTTCCGAGTCTGGTTTCGACAATCACTGGTTGCGCGTTACAACGGCGACTCGATCCGGTGGTAGAGTAGCGAGTATGTCCGATAGCCAATTGCCCTGGCAACTTTTGTAAAATCTCTGGACTAAATACATGAGATACCAGCCCCATATCCCGATGCTCGTGGAGTTGTCGCCCATCAAAAGTCGCGATTCCCGCAGATTCTTGACCGCGATGTTGAAGTGCGTACAAACCAAAATAGGTGAGTTTAGCAACTTCCTGACCGGGAGCATAGATTCCAAATACTCCACAGGCTTCTTCAGGTTTATCGATAGCATCTTCACGATCGGACACATTAGAAGGAAGCCGAACGAGATCGGCACAGGGATCGAGGCGCAAGTCGCTATCGGGAATCATGTAGTGGCTGGTGTGGCGAAAGGGTGGCTAATTTTTAGGAAAAATCGATGCGGGAAGGGGCATATTTACGACAGTTGAATACATCGTAATTAACTTGTCAACTGCTAGTTACAGCATAACCTAGCGAGTAGCCAAATATACATAATAAATACCAAGACAAGAATTAAGTAATTCTGATGTTAGTCGCACTGAAATATCGATGGCTGAGTTTCACAGTAGTCTATCTGTTTAAATGTTGTTAAACATTTATTAAGAATCTATTAAAGATAGCACGAAATTACCAGATCGAACCTAAGAATACGATTGGGTAAAATGTTCGCCCAGCAACCTCAGCAGCTAGCCAAGCATCTCGATCGCGAACTATTGACTGCTATTCACAACTCATAACCGATAACTGTCATGTCAAATTCTTTCCATTGGTTAGACCTGAGTGAATATTTCGCGATCGCGATCGCTGTAGTCGGCACGATCGCCTCTGTCGCATCCTCAACTTGGATCTATGCCATCGTACCGCTCTTGGTCAGTCTGATTCTCAATGCCATCAATCGCTGGCGCGCCACTAAGCAGCTCCGCCTGCACGAGCGAAATTTAGAACGCAAATTCGATCGCGATCTTCAACAACAAGGTGAAGTTCTCCAGCAAGAAATCGCCCAAGCCCGCAGTTTTGCGACAGCTTTAGTCAAACAGACGATGGCTGCCAAAACCGCCGAACCAGTAACAATCGCCGCCGCAAATCGGCAAGAGGTGGCGGTATTAGAGCAAAAATTCGATCGGCACAAACAATTGATGCTCTCGATGCAAGAGCATGTCACCGGGGTAGAAGGCAGCCTTAAAGATGTCGTCGATCTGCTCGAAGGTAATGCCCTCACTGAGCGGGTAGAATACCTAGAACGCCATCTCACCCAAGTATCGCAGCAATTAGGACTAGATCCGATCGACTCAGCACCTATCCCAAAGGCGGTAAATATCGTTAATGATGATGAGTCAGAAATAGATATCCGTCCCTTACTAGACATGATTTCTGAAGATTTAATGTCGAGCGAACTGCTGCCAGAAAATCTGATATCGGGAGAACTCAGCGGCGATCTGTGGACGAAACCGACTTGGGATTTAGAGCGGACGATCGCCGCTCATGCCGATTGGGTGCGGTGTCTGAGTTTTACGCCAAATAGTACCCAGCTAATCAGTGGGAGTTTTGATAAAACGATTAAGCTGTGGCAGCTAGATACAGGTGTGGTAATTCATACCCTCACTGACGATCGCCGCAAGGGGGTGTTTGCACTAGCGGTCAGTCCTGATGGTAAGCTGCTAGCCAGCGGCAGTTGGGACGAACGGATTGAATTATGGAATTTGGAAACAGGCGAGCTACTCCAGCATCTGACTCACCATCAAGCTTCGGTGCGATCTTTAGCGATCGGCCCCGATAGTAAAACCCTCGTCAGCGGTAGCTTCGATCGCACGATCGTGCTGTGGAGTTTGCCCGATGGTAAGGTTATTAAAACTCTCACCGCTCCCGAACCGATTGCCGCGATCGCCCTCAGTGCCGATGGTAAATTTTTAGTTAGTACTGGCGATAATGGTGCGATCGAGATTTGGTCGTTGGCAGCGGGCAAACCGATCGCCCAATCTAGCGATAATAAATATTGTATCGGTTCGCTGGTAATTAGTCCTGATGCCCAGACGATCGCCGCAGGCACCGTTAATGGCTATATCGTCCTGTGGCAGCTCCAAAACATTACTAATGGTGTGCCCCAACAAATCGCGCTCACCCAGACGATTAAAGCCCATGCCGGACAGATTAATGCTTGCGTGTTTAGTCCCGACGGTCAATATTTAATTACTGGCAGTGTCGATGGTAAAGCCAAAGTCTGGTATCGCGGCGAAGATCTTCAATTCCGCGATAAAGCCAGAAGTATTCTCAAAGGCGATCCGGGTCGCTCGGTGATGTCGGTCGCGATCGCGCCCCACAGTCAATTAATTGCGATCGGTGGTGCTGACGGTACCATTCAATTATGGAAAAGGATGTAAGTAATGATACTTAACTGCATTTACGGTACGCAGGGAATGTGAGATCGCGGCGAAATGTCGATCTAACCTTACTCAAGTAGCTTCACGGGGAAAATTATTAGCAAAATGCGATCGAAGATGTTGCCGATCTGACAATCTTAGGGAATAATACTGAAGACACTACCGTTGGACTTTTAAACCAAATTAAATTTCAAGATTTTAAATTATGCGAATTTTAGTCACAGGTGGTGCCGGATTTATTGGTTCTCATCTGATCGATCGATTGATGAAAGAGCAGCATGACGTAATTTGCTTAGATAATTTTTACACGGGAACTAAGCATAATATTAGCAAATGGTTGGGTCAGCCCAATTTTGAATTTATCCGTCACGATATTACCGAACCGATCCGGTTAGAAGTAGATCGAATTTATCATTTGGCTTGTCCGGCATCGCCAGTTCATTATCAGTCAAATCCGATTAAAACTATTAAGGTGAGTTTTCTGGGTACGTCGAATATGCTCGGACTTGCCAAACGGGTAAAGGCGCGATTTTTACTGGCTTCGACTTCCGAAGTTTATGGCGATCCGAATGTCCATCCGCAGCCCGAATCTTATCATGGCAATGTCAATCCGATCGGGATCAGGTCTTGCTATGACGAAGGCAAACGGATCGCAGAAACACTCAGTTTCGACTACCACCGCCAACATGGTGTCGAGATTCGGGTCGCGAGAATTTTTAATACTTATGGCCCTCGGATGTTAGAAAATGACGGTCGGGTAGTGAGTAATTTTATCGCCCAATCTTTACAAGGAAAATCGTTAACTGTCTATGGTGATGGCAGCCAAACTCGCAGTTTTTGTTATGCCACAGATCAGGTCGATGGCTTGATGAAATTGATGGATGGCGACCACACTGGGCCGATTAATATTGGCAATCCTGAAGAATATACTATTTTACAACTTGCCGAGAAAGTCCGCGACAAAATTGCACCCGATCGCGAAATTATTTTCAAACCATTGCCTCAAGACGATCCCAGACAGCGCAAGCCAGATATTACCAAAGCGAAAACTCTGCTAAATTGGCAGCCAACTGTCTCGCTAGAGACGGGATTGACAGAGACAATTGCTGAATTTAGGCAGCGATTAGGAGTGACAGCTTAGATCCGATCCTGCGGCAATTATATCTATTTATATCAAAATCTGGGGGCAATTTAAAAATGCGTGTTTGTACGATCGGAACGGGTTATGTTGGGCTAGTGACTGGAGCGTGTCTGGCACATATCGGCCATGATGTCGTCTGTGTGGATAATAACCCCGCGAAAGTGGAGTTAATGAAATCTGGGCATTCGCCAATCTACGAGCCAGGATTGTCAGAAATTATGACAGCAGCAATGGCGACGGGACGATTGCAGTTTACAACCGATCTCGCTTTTGGGGTCGAACATGGCGAAATCTTGTTTATCGCTGTCGGTACGCCACCGTTGCCGAATGGTTCTAGCGATACTCAATATGTCGAAGCGGTCGCTAAAGGCATCGGGCAACACCTTAAAAGTGATTATAAAGTCATCGTGAATAAGTCTACCGTCCCGATCGGATCGGGTGACTGGGTGAAAATGTTGGTACTCGATGGTGTCGCCGCCCGGAAACAACCCGTACTGGCAGGTGGTGGGGATAGCTCTAGACCAGCAGCTTCACTCCTCCCGCACTTTGATGTCGTCAGCAATCCCGAATTTTTACGGGAGGGTTCGGCAATTTATGATACGCTTAACCCCGATCGGATCGTATTGGGCAGTCACAGCCAACAGGCACTCGATTTGATGCTAGAGTTATACGCACCGATTATCGATCGTCAATATAGCGAAGATCCCACTCTCCCAGCCGTCGCCGTCCTCACGACAGACTTAGGCTCGGCAGAAATGATTAAATATGCCGCTAATGCTTTCCTCGCCACCAAAATCAGCTTTATTAACGAGATTGCCAATATTTGCGAGCGCGTCGGTGCGGATGTCACTCAGGTATCTAAAGGCATCGGCTTAGATTCACGAATCGGTAATAAGTTTCTCAACGCTGGCATCGGCTGGGGCGGATCTTGTTTCCCTAAAGATCTGGCTGCGCTAATTCATACTGGTGCCGATTATGGATACGATGCTCGTTTGCTCAAAGCAACTGTCGATGTCAATCAACAACAGCGGACACTGGTGATTCAAAAACTTCAAAAATCTCTCAAAATCCTCAAGGGTAAAACTATCGGTTTACTGGGCTTGACTTTTAAACCAGACACTGATGATTTGCGAGATGCTCCTGCGCTTGATATAATTCAGACATTGATTGAATTAGGTGCGAAGGTCAAAGCTTATGACCCAATTATTTCGCCAGCGTCCGCACATTCGCTTTTAACTAATGTCAACCTAGTAGACAGCCCCAATCTGTTAGCCACCGATAGCGATGCGATCGTCTTAATGACAGAATGGGCCGAATTTCAAGAATTAGATTATCATCATTTAGCTACATTGATGCGTTCGCCGATCGCGATCGATTGCCGAAATTTTCTATCGCCAGCACGTCTGACCGATGCGGGTTTCCAACATATTGGCATCGGTTGTTAATTAAGTTAAAATTGCCCGGTACGCTGGTATCGATCCACCGGGCTATTAAAATTATTTATTTAGGGTATTCTTGAATATTTACTCCGATCGCCCACTTCTATTAGTTACTTGGTAGCCGAAATCTACAAAATAACTCGATCGAATCAACACAATATTCTTAATATTACGATCGTTCGATCTCGATTACTTCAGCCATTTGGCGGTTAGTTGCCCACCCATATCAAATAGTCTTCCAAAATGAAAGAGAGCTTTCCTGAGTATAATAATCCGCCTAGACTAATGCCGTCTCCAGTGGCAGCAAAACCGCGCCCCAATGGCTTTAATGAACCCCGGCAAGAAGAGGGAATCGGGATCGGGACGATCTTAAACGGCTTGCGTAAATATTGGTATGCTTCGGTACTGACTACCGCACTGATGATGGGCGTAATCGGTTACACCACCTGGAAGCAAGTCCGCATTTACCGATCGAATGTTCAAATTGCGATCGATCTTAAAGGCGGTAACAGCTTTGCGGAGAAATTAGCTGGGGGTGCCGATAGTAGTGGGCAATCCGAAGATCGGACGATCGCGATTGAGACGATTACCCAATCGCTCAGAAGTAAAAGCATGATCGAGCAAGCAATTTCGACAATTCCCGATCCGAAATTGCGCCCATCTGTCGCGCAGGTATTAGCCGGATTGGCAATTCAGTCAAAGCCAGACAGTAACGTATTGACTGTCAGCTATACATCACTCTCACCTAACGAAATCGTTGCCGTACTCAACTCTTTGAGTAAAGTGTATATCGACTACAGTATCCGTGCCAAAAAAGCGCGAACCAATAACTCGATCGAATTTATCGAGACTCAATTACCTGCTTCGCGCAAGCGGCTCGAAGCTTCGGCATCGCAAATCGAGCAATTTCGGATTAAATACCGATTTGTCGATCCGGCGACATCGGCGAGTGCGCTCGATGGTTATCGCCAAGGCATCGTTGCCAAAATTAATGAATCGCGATCTGTTTACTACCAAACCCAGAAGCAGTACGAAGAACTCAAAAAACAACTCGCTGGCGTGGGGCTGACATCCGAAGGTAACTTGAGTACGACCATGTTAACTCAAGATGCTGGGTATCAAGGACTATTCACGCAGCTCAAACAGTTAGAGTTAGCATACAACCAAGAAAGCGTGCGGTTTAGCCCTGAAAACCCGCTGATTGTGGCACTAAAGTCCAAACGCGATGGTGTGTTGGTATTGCTCCGAGAACGTGCTAAACAAGTCCTCAAACGCCAAATCACTGATGCCGAACTCACCCAGGGGGGGATTGCTAACTTTAGCAACAGTCTGGCGCAAAACTTAGCCAACCGACAAGCAGAACTTGAAACCAGCTTAGTTGCCCAAACCGCTCAGGCTCAGAGTTTAGAAGCAGTTTACCAGCAGGTTCAGACTCAAATCGCCCAATTACCCGGACTGCAAAAGCAATACACCGAATTGCAACGGGAATATCAAATTGCCTCCCAAGAGCTGACAGCCTTCTTACAAAAAGTTCAAGAATTAAAAATCGTTAACGCCGAGCAAGTCGTACCGTGGCGATTATTAGATCCACCAGAATTTCCGCAATTTCCAGTTTCACCCGACGTTCCCCGTCAAATGGGCTTAGGCGCGATCGGTAGTATTTTAGCAGGTGTATTGGTATCTGTCGGCTTGAATAAACTCGACGATCGGGTTGATAACCCCGATAGCGTTAAAGCAATGACGGGAATGCCGATTCTCTCACTGATTCCCAGAGTAGAAGATCTGGAGCAATCGGCATCGACGCGCGGCGGTACTTTTCTCCAAACTAATAAAGGTAAGAGCAAAGATTACTCTTATTGGAGTTTTGTCGAGTCGATTCGGACTTTAGCATTGGGGATTGGTTTGACATCCGATCGCGATGAAAAACAAGCAGGTAAAGCGATTGCGATGACTTCTTCTCTACCAAAAGAAGGGAAATCGACAATTACTTTCCATACTGGTAATACCTTAGCAGAACTCGGTTATCGGGTATTGTTAATTGATGCCGATATGCACAAATCGACGATCGCGCAATTATGTGCGACTTCACCATTATTTAAACGTGAAGATTGCGATAGTGAGGAAGGATTGAGCGATGCAATTTTAGGTAACCGTGAATGGAAAGACTTAATTAAAGTCAGTCCGGAATCTAAATTGAACGTGATGTTTTCGGGTCAGCAAACAGTTAGTTCGATCGTGTTATTTAATTCACCTCGGTTATTACGATTGATCGAGGAATGGCGGAATGAATACGATTATATTATCTTTGATACACCGCCGATCGTTGGTGTCAGCGATACCCGATTATTATCGAGTTTAGTTGATGGTATTGTCTATATTGTCAGTCTCAATGTCGCTCAAAAACAAATTATCGATCGCGGTATCGATATTATTTCCACCCTCAGAACTCCGGTATTAGGCTTGGCAATCAACCGAGTTGAGAATCATCATTCTGGCTATAACAAGTACTACCAGTACTATCAAGCCGCTGACCTCACTAGCAAAACTGATAAATCTAAAATTCTCAGTCCTGAAAAACAAGGAGTAGAAGTTTAACTCGGTTGGTGGAGGCAAAACCAATGAATATCGCAAATCTTCTACTCGATCTATCTGTAAGATCGAGTGGAGATCGGGGGTTGATAGTTTTGAAGATCGCTGCCAAATTCAATCCGAATTAGGTTCTAAAATAAACTTGAGCTTCGAGTGGATTGGGCACGATCGTTCGATCGCCTGGTTGCCAATCTGCGGGGCAAACTTCGTTAGGATTGGCTTGAACGTGTTGAATTGCTTTGAGTACGCGCAAGGTTTCATCAACGCTCCGACCGAAGGAAAGATTATTGACCGTAGCGTACTGCAAAATTCCAGATCGATCGATAATAAATAAACCGCGCAATGCTGCGCCCAAATCTGGATCTAAAACATTGTAAGCCATGCTAATTTCTCGTTTGAGGTCGGATACTAATGGGTAATTAATATCGCCCAAACCGCCCATTTTCCGCTCGGTTTGAATCCAAGCTAAATGTGAAAACTCGCTATCGACCGATATTCCTAGAATCTCGGTATTGAGAGCTTGAAATTCAGCATAGCGATCGCTAAAGGCAATAATTTCAGTCGGGCAAACAAAAGTAAAATCGAGGGGATAGAAAAATAAAACGACGTATTTGTGATAGCTCGATAATTTGACTTGCTGAAACTGGCAGTTGATAACAGCAGTTGCCGTAAAATTCGGTGCGACTTGGCCTACTCTCAGACCACTTTCAGGGTAGTTGTTCATATATTTATTTTCTAGCTAATTTAGGCTGTAGAGATAAAAATTGAAAAATATTTACAATATTTAACTAACGATCTTGGATGTAAATGCGGGGAGCGAAAAGTGCGTTCTTGGGGCGTGAGCTTTGTGGGGGAAGCTTCCCCCTGTCTTGTCGCACACAAACGGGAGGAAGCCTCCCGTTCAATGCGCCGCAAGTGAAACACCTTTTCAAGAGAGCGATAAGTAGAGTACTTTCAACTAAATTAATGTTAGCCTGGAAAATGTTGCTCGTTGGCGTTGGCGAAGCCTACCGTAGGTACAGCCGCGCCGAGAGGTAATCGCGAGTAAATCGCGCGCCCCCGCCAGCGGCAGATCGAAAATACCCTCCACCTCCAGAATTGTCAGTCAGTATGGGTCTTTTAACACGGCTATCATTATTTATTACCGACCTCGACCATACTCTAGTTGGTAATGACAAATCGCTGGATCTACTCAATCAGACCCTCGAATTTCAGCGTCAAACTAACGGTACTAAGCTAGTTTATGCCACCGGACGATCGCGATCTTCCTACCTAGAACTAGCCGCCAGCCAGCCGCTACTGCCCCCTGACGCGCTGATTGCGGCGGTGGGTACCGAAATTTATCTCGGTGGATCTACAGAGCCAGATGCCGAGTGGGCGGATAAACTCAGCGTCAACTGGCACCGCGCCGAAATTGTCGCGATTTCTAATCGGTTTGCCGACTTAGAACCCCAGCCGCCAGCCGAACAACGACCGTTTAAAATCAGCTACTATCTATCTGCAAGTGTCGTTGGTGCTGTCGTACCGCACTTACAAGAATTGCTAGTGGAGCAGGGCATCGATGCCGAAATTATTTATAGTGGCAGTAGGGATTTAGATATTCTGCCGCGCGGTGGTGATAAAGGTAAAGCAGTGCAATTTTTGCGCGATCGCTGGCAGATCGATCCCATGCATACTGTAGTATGTGGCGATTCTGGTAACGACATTTCGCTATTCAAATATGGTACCGAACGCGGCATTATTGTTGGCAACGCCCAATCAGAACTCCGGCTGTGGTACGAACTTCATCCAGTTGACTATCATTACCTCGCGGTTGCCGAGTGCGCTGGGGGAATTTTGGAAGGGCTACAGTATTTCAGATTTGTCGAATAGTTTAGATCCACTTCCCGCTTAATTCCTCCTTTGGGAAGAGCCAGAGTGGGATTCCCTTCATGTAGAGTTTTATCAAGATCTCGATCGCGCCACTAGTTTTGAATGTAATTGTAGTAAATAGAGGCTGTGCCATAGATTGCGGTTGCTAAGTCTGGCGATCGGTGCCAGATCGAATTAAATTGCCTCTTGACAAATTGACAAATATACCTGAACTTGACTCAATAGTACCGCTGTTAATCACAACGCACTCAGCACAGCTTTTTTTACCACCTCCCGACGACCTCTAAACGCCCCTATGTCAACCCTCGTCATCGTCGAATCTCCTACCAAAGCGCGCACTATTAGTAAGTTTTTGCCATCTAGTTACGTGGTAAAAGCTTCGATGGGGCACGTTCGTGATTTGCCACCCTCAGCAGAAGAAATTCCGGCTGAGTACAAATCAGAGAAGTGGGCAAACTTAGGGATTAATGTTGAATCGGGATTTGCACCGCTGTACATTATTCCCAAAGACAAGCGCAAGATCGTTCAAGAACTAAAAACCGCCCTCAAAGGCTGCCAAGAACTGATTCTAGCGACGGACGAAGATCGGGAGGGGGAAAGTATCAGTTGGCACCTGTTACAACTGCTCAACCCCAAGGTACCCACCAAGCGGATGGTATTCCATGAGATTACCAAAGAGGCAATTCAAAAGGCACTCAAAAATTGCCGCGATATCGACGAGCAGATCGTTCATGCGCAAGAGACGCGGCGGATTCTCGATCGATTGGTAGGTTATACGCTCTCGCCACTGTTATGGCGGAAGATTGCGGGTGGTTTATCGGCGGGTAGAGTGCAGTCTGTCGCGGTGAGATTGCTAGTAATTAAGGAACGCCAACGGCGGGCGTTTAAATCGGCACAGTACTGGGATCTTAAAGCATTACTCGCACATAACAAAGCTGAATTCGACTCGAAACTGGTAACGGTAGACGGGGCTAAAGTTGCCACGGGTGCCGATTTCGACCCCAATACCGGAAATCTGTTAGCAGGTAAAAAAGTTAAAATTCTCAACGGGGTAGAAGCTAACGCCTTAGTCGAAAACCTCAAAGGCAAAACCTGGACGGTAACCGGATTAGAAGAAAAACCCGTCACCCGCAAACCAGCACCCCCATTTACGACTTCTACCCTTCAACAAGAAGCCAACCGCAAACTGCGCCTATCGGCACGGGAAACCATGCGCGTGGCTCAGAGCTTATACGAACAGGGTTATATCACCTACATGCGGACAGATTCTGTCAGTTTATCCGCACAAGCGATCGAAGCCGCCCGTTCCTGCGTACTAGAAAAATACGGGCAAGAATATCTCAGCCCCGCACCCCGCCAATACAGCACCAAATCCAAGGGTGCCCAAGAAGCGCACGAAGCAATTCGCCCCGCTGGGAGCAGTTTTCGCACGCCCAGAGAAACGGGACTTGCCGCGAAAGAACTCCAACTCTACGATCTGGTGTGGAAGCGGACGGTGGCTTCTCAAATGGCAGATGCGCGCCAAACCCAGCTCAGTGTCGATTTAAAGGTCGAGAATGCTGGTTTTCGGTCTAGCGGTAAGCGGATCGATTTCCCTGGCTACCTGAGAGCGTACGTCGAAGGCTCCGACGATCCCAATGCGGCGATCGAAGACCAAGAAATTATTCTCCCCGCATTAGTCAAGGGTGATAAACCAGAGTGCAAAAAACTCAGTGCGATCGACCACGAAACCCAGCCTCCCGCCCGTTATACCGAAGCATCGTTAGTCAAGATGCTCGAAAGTGAAGGCATCGGTCGCCCCAGTACTTATGCCAGCATCATCGGGACGATTATCGATCGGGGGTACGCGCAACTGCAAAATAATGCCCTCGTGCCCAGTTTTACAGCATTTGCCGTTACAGCTCTACTCGAAAAACACTTCCAAGAGCTTGTCGATCCGAGTTTCACCGCCCGGATGGAACAAACCCTCGACGATATCTCCACGGGGACGACTCAATGGTTGCCTTATTTAGAAAAATTCTACTTAGGTGAAAAAGGGCTAGAAAATCAGGTCAAATTAGGGTTTACCGATATCGATGCTACCCTGGCTCGAACGATCGATCTCGAAAATCTCGATGTCAAAGTCCGAATTGGCAAATTTGGCGCGTTTATCGAAACCGAATCGGGTAACGCCTCCATTCCCAAAGATCTCACCCCCGCCGACTTAGCCCCAGAAACGATCGAAATGTTGCTCAAACAAAAGAGCAGCACCCCCGATACTCTC
>NZ_JANYJC010000032.1 GCF_025361915.1 Chamaesiphon sp. GL140_3_metabinner_50 | reverse complement strand
GCAATCGCTCTCCGGATTGTTAGGCACGATCGTTTACGTAATGGTCTTGATTCCAACTGCGGTTGCGGCGTTAGATGCACTGGGGATTCCCTCAATTTCTGGCCCTGCAACTCTCATGCTCCAACGAGTATCGGAGACCATTCCGCAAATTCTGGCAGCCGCTGGAATTTTGATAGTTGCCTACGTAGTTAGCCAGTTTATTGGCGATCTCGTCACTGAATTACTCAATGGGTTGGGTTTTAACAATATTTTCCGCACCCTGGGACTCAACTCCCTCCACGACTCAACCACCGATAGTACCCCCACCCCACCAGGCATCCCCACTACTCGTGGCACGATCGTACCTAGCACCAAGAAACAAACACCGTCTGAGGTAGCTGGAATCGTGGCGCGAGTCGGTGTCATGCTAGTTGCTGCTGTCATGGCTACTGGCGTATTGGGCATTCCCGAACTGAGTCAACTAGTCAACGGACTGCTGCTAATCTCTGGGCAAGTGCTCTCTGGAGTATTGGTATTTGCGATCGGGCTATATTTGGCTAATCTGGCACACAGAGTCGTCAGTAGCGATGGTACCCACCAATCACGAGTCCTCGGACAGGTCGCTCGCTTGGCAATTATTGTCTTTGTCAGTGCAATGGCATTGCAACAGATGGGGATTGCTGCAAGTATCGTCAACTTGGCTTTCGGTCTATTACTTGGCGCAGTTGCGGTTGCGATCGCAATTTCGTTCGGTTTGGGCGGTCGCGATGTCGCCGCCGAACAACTCCGGGATTGGTTATCAGGGTTTCGTGACAAACGTTAATCTCGTGGCAACTTAATCTCACCTAACTACCCATCAGGAATTAGCACTCACCGCTAGTTCCTGATTTTTTATTTGCAAGTGGTTACCTCTCCCCCACTCCCCAATCTAGTTGGGCTAAAATAGCTCAGAGGTGTAAATATTTTTTTAGTTAAATCGTGGAAACTATTCAGATTAATTGTAATGAAGTTTGTCTCGACGGCTGTATTCGCCCCGATCGGTGTCAAAATCAGGCTCATATCGAGTCAGCTTCTAAATTTATTAATGAAACTTCTTTAGACAAAATGCACGAAATGGCTGAGGAAGCCAGACGCAAGAAAATGTCCGCTCCCCCTCAGTGGGTGATTCCGGATTGGGATTAGGGAGATGGGAGATGGGAGCGGGGAGTAAGGAGTAAGGAGTAAGGAGTAAGAAGTAAGAAGTAAGAAAGATTTCGGATTAAAAATTTATCTGTCCCCCAGTCTCCCCGTCTCCCCGTCTCCCCGTCCCCCAGTCTCCCCGTTCCCCCAGTCTCCCCGTTCCCCCATCTCCCATCTCCCCGCTCCCCGCTCCCAACTCAATTATCAGAAACCTTTAAAACATGAACTTAATTTCACTTCAGAATCAACTGGATAACCTATCCTTCGGTATCCTATTCGCGACGATGTTAATTTATTGGATCGGTGCGGCTTTCCCTAAAATTCCATTTTTACCAAACCTGGGCACTACCGGGATGGCGATCGCCAATCTATGTATGGCAACATTATTAGGTGCTAGATGGATCGAAGCTGGCTATTTCCCACTCAGTAACTTATACGAGTCGCTATTCTTCTTAGCTTGGGGAGTAACGGCAATGCACCTATTTGCCGAATCCATCAGTCGGAGTGCCTTGGTGGGCGTTGTGACGGCACCTGTTGCGATGTTAATTACTGCCTTTGCCGCACTCAAATTACCCGACGACATGCAGGCATCCGCACCGCTGGTTCCGGCTTTAAAATCTAACTGGCTGATGATGCACGTTAGTGTCATGATGCTATCGTATGCCACATTATTAGTCGGATCTGTACTGGCGATCGCATTTTTGTTCGTCACGCGCGGACAAGAAATCGAGCTGCGGGGAAGTTCGTTTGGCGGGAGCGGTTATCGCTTGACTAGCAGTTTAGGTACTCAAAATTTAGCTCTAGATAATGCCGCACCGCTGTCAATCGGCACGAGCGATTTGGGACAGACGGCAGTACTAGAATTACCGACAATGGCAGCAACAGCCGCATTAACGCCACAACGCTTGAGTTTGGCAGATACGCTAGATAATATTAGCTACCGAATTATCGGTTTGGGATTTCCGCTCTTAACAATTGGGATTATTGCTGGTGGCGTGTGGGCGAATGAAGCATGGGGTTCTTACTGGACATGGGATCCGAAAGAAACTTGGGCGTTAATTTTGTGGTTGGTATTTGCAGCTTACCTGCATTCGCGGATTACTAAAGGCTGGCAAGGGCGCAAACCCGCCATTCTCGCCACAGTTGGCTTCGCCGTCGTCTGGATTTGTTACCTGGGGGTTAACCTACTGGGTAAAGGATTACATAGTTATGGGTGGTTTATGTAATATTATGTTAGCGATCGGGGTAAACTCCGATCGTTAGCTAGCTCGAATATATACTCATCGCAGTCATGTGGAGATTATTATGAACGATCGATTTGAGTCTTTAGAAAGTGGCGAAGTTATCTCCGTCCAGCACGATACATTGGTGTTGAGCGGTCATCGCACCTTTAGGGTCGGCGAATTGAATGACGCAATTGCCAGTCATCTCAAACAGGCGATTGCCAATTGGACTGAAGAAAATAATGGCTGGTTTACACCAGAAGGTCTTGAATGTGAAGCCCTGAGATTTGGGTCTAAAGGCTGGCAGAAGGGTCGAATTAGGCTATGTTTAGAATTTTGTCCCGACGACGAGCCACTCCCCGCGCAAGTCGCTACCAGCAGCCATACAGCTACTGGTGTAATGCCGAATCAATTGGGACAAGCAATTTCGCAACCACCGCCACCACCATCTAGCATTTCAGCGACTAATTCAGGTTTTCATCACGACAATACTGTCAATGTTAATCCTACCCCAGTCGAAAGCGCGATCGTCCCCGATCTGAAATCGGTAACAATACCCCTGGCGGGAATGGCTGCTATCGGCACCGTTGCAGCTACAGCCGCCGTGGCTACTCCCGATTTACACCCAGCAGTTAGCGAACCGCTAATTCCACATTTGGCCGATACGACACTAGAACTCGAAGAACATCACAGTGAGGGCAGTCCTTCCCCTAGTGGCGGTTTAGAAGAGATTACGTTTGACTTCGGTCTCGCCAATAGAGATCGAGGGGTTGCAGCTCCAAATGGCATGATGGAGCTAGATCTGACCGATGTCAGCCTAGATTTCTCCGAACGCGACATCTTCGGTTTCGAGCAGGATAGCATGTTGGACGGGATCGATGACTCGATCGATCTTCACGATCTCGGTAGCGGTGGTAATTCCGGGATGCTTATCGATGAAGTTTGGAACGAACTCAATCAGGGCAATTGGACGGGAATTAAGTAGGCACGGGTTACCGATTAATAACCACTATCGTCATCATTAACCCTTGCGAACTGTAAGGGTTTATTCTGATGTGCATTTTGTAATACTGACTAATTTATGGACTTATGGATGTAATTCAATTAACAGGAATTCGGTGCTACGGTTACACCGGATACTTGCCGGAGGAGCAAATTCTCGGACAATGGTTTGAAGTCGATCTCCGCCTCTGGCTCGATCTGGCTCCTGCGGGTCAAAGCGATCGGATCGAAGATACACTAGACTACCGGAGTATAATTTCGGCTGTTAAGGAAATAATTTCTACCGCCAAATATGCCCTAGTCGAAAAACTAGCCGAGACGATCGTGACTACCGTTCTAGCTTACGACATGGTGCAGCGAGTCGAGCTAAAGTTACACAAGCCAGGGGCACCAATTCCCGATTTTGGCGGTAAAATTACGATCGAATTAGCCAGAGAGAAGATTTAGGTTTTAGGTTTTAGGCTTTAGGTTGTAGGCTTTAGTTGCTGGAACTGCGTTCCAGATTTTCAATAATTACACTTCTTACTCCTTACTTCTTACTCCTCTCTCCCATCTCCCATCTCCCCGCTCCCATCTTTAACTTACGTAACGATCGGAATTCCGCCCGATCGAGTGAGTTCAAATCGGGTAGTCTAGAAGATAAGGATTGTGACTATTTAGCATAAAATTGACGGGGCATTTATGACGGTAAGATTGCAGCGTCCACTTTTAATTGGTGGGATTGGGGTAACTTTGGGTTTGTGGGGTTTGGATAGTGTCGCACACAGCCTTTCTGGTGTTGGTAATGTGTTGACATTGGGCACGATCGCCGCAGGTGGCGGCTACTGGTGGTATACTCAGCGCGGAAATGGAGTGCAAGCACCAGCCGCTAAAATCGATCTCGATCGGGCGACGCTCGATCGACTGTTGAATCAAGTAGAATTAGTCATCGGTCAACTGACGATCGAAAGTCCTGAGAATCCACAGATCGAACTATTCAAGCAGCAGTTAATTCGAGCTACGACCAATTTAACTCGACCTGAGCGTCAGATTGCGATTACTGGCGGTCAAAAAGTGGGTAAAAGCAGCCTGATGCAGCAACTCACCACCGAACCAGTCGTCTGCGCCACGCCGCTTAAATACATCGAAACGCCAGCATTATTTACTGTCAATGGCGAAAGTGCTACCGCCGCACGCATCGCCCTAGAAGCAGATTTAGTGCTATTTGTGACTAACGGCGATCTCACAGCTACCGAATACAAGCATCTCACCGCCCTCCACCAAGCACATCAGCGAGTCATGCTAGTATTCGATCGATCCGATCGGTACTTACCAGAAGAACGCAGCCAAATTATTCATCAACTCCAATCGATCGTTAGTGGTACCCTCAAAGCTGCCGATGTTGTCGCAACAAGTACCGCACCCACGCCAATTAAAGTCCGTAAAATTAAAGCAGACGGCACATCTAGCGATACATTAGAAACACCACCTGTCGATATTAGCAGTCTCGATCGGCAATTGGCACACATCTTAGCTACCGAAGGCGAACAACTCGTCTGGGGTAATACTTACCGTCAAATCGTTGGTGTTCAAACCACAGCCAAAACTGCCCTCAATACCACCCGATACAATCGCGCCTTACCGCTCATCGAGCAAAATCAGTGGATTGTCGGTGCTGCGGCTTTTGCCAACCCCGTTCCCGCCCTAGATTTACTAGCTACGGCTGCGGTTAACGCTCAAATGGTGGTCGATTTAGGTGCCATCTATCAGCAAAAATTCTCCATGCAACAGGCGCAAGCTGCTGCTGGTGCGATGGGTACCGTCATGCTGAAATTAGGACTAGTCGAGGTATGTACTCAAGCAGTCAGCGGCTTGCTCAAAACTAATGCGGTTACCTTTGTCGCTGGCGGATTGGTACAAGGTTTGAGTGCTGCTTACCTGACTCGAATCGCTGCTTTGACTCTAGTCGAATACTTCGCAGCCCAAGATCTCGTTGCACCCGAACCAGCCCGCGAGTGGAACCTCGATTTGCTCGGCAATACCCTCCAGAATGTCTTCCAAGCCAACCAAAGGGTCGCTTACTTGCAAACTGTCGTCGGGCAAGGAATCGATCGCTTAATGCCCAAATCTGCGGCTACTGAGGTGGGATAACTTGCATCTTGCCTCCATTTGAGATCTCTTGAGGAGGAATCGTGCGATAGATATGGATATTCGATTCGATCGATTAATGGGATTGGTAGATGGTGAAATTCGCTACCAGAAGATCTCAAATGGGCTCTATCGGTATTTTGCGCGATCGTTGCGCGATCGTGTGAAGTGGAACTTTAAAATATCTCGCAGCATGAGTCATATCAAAAGATAACAGTCGATCTTCACCGCGATCGATAATTTTTAGCGGTTTTGAGGGTTGGAGTCCTTGTGCTTTCAAAAGTTCGCCAGCCAAAGCACGCGCTAATAGTGGCGGTACGCTATTCCCAATTTGACGACAGCCATGCCATTTTGTCCCATGCAACTGGAACCAATCGGGGTAAGAATGCAATCTTGCTGCCTCTCTGACGGTGATTACTCGTGGTAACGTAGGGTGGATCGGACGGGGCGATGTATGCGCCCCCCGCGCGCTATCGGTGCCCGCTCGGAGCGTATTACAAAGCCCCTGCGGATCGAGTCTGCGAAAGTGGCTGATTTTCTCGGTTTTGCCCGGTACTGTTGCCTCGAACCGAGCGATCGAAGCCGGAGTATGCTGGGTTCTGATACTACAGGTGAGCAGGTGCGGATCGAAGGTGCGAGGGTAACTATAATCGTCGAGATCTGGCTCTAACCCGCGTAATTTACGCGCATACGTGCTGGTTGTCTCCCATTTTACCGCGACCGAATCGATCGCCCATAATGCTTCAAAACTGTCTGAATTTGGCAAATCGCTAATTGCCTGCCCAACTGTAATCCGCTCTCGCTGCGGCTGTGGATAATGAGGAGACTTTTCACCCCGGCGGGTACCGACTAAAAATAACCGCTTTCGATCTTGCGGTACGCCATAATCGGCAGCATTAAGAACTTTATATGGCATCAACACCTCATAACCAGCTTCCCCTAATGCGGCAATTAATTCTTCTAAAAACTGTGCGTGTTGTCCGAGCGTCAAGCCTTTAACATTTTCAAAGACGCAGTATTTAGGGTTTAACTCTTTAACAATTCGTACGTAATGAAATACTAACTGATTGCGCGGATCGTCAAACATCCGTTTGCCCATTAGCGAAAAACCCTGACAAGGCGCACCACCCATCACCACATCGATATCTCTGGTGCCTAATTTAGCACGGCGGCGGATTTCAGTCCCGGTGAGATCGGTAACGCTGGCACAAATTGTCGTAGTATCGGGAAAATTATATTCATGCGTCGCACAATGAATCGGATCGATTTCTACGGCGGCGACAATATCGAATCCAGCTTGCTCGAAACCCAGCGACATCCCGCCAGCACCCGCAAACAGGTCGATGCCGATCGGTCTGATCGTTGGGATTGGGTATTGGGGATTGAGGATTGGGGATTGACCGATTGAAACTTTCAATGATGGGGATTGATACTCGACTCAACCATTTTACCAGTAGTTAAGATGTTCTTTAATTTAGAGAATAAAGCTAAATAATTTTCAGATTAACCCAAGTTTCTAGTTATGGGTTGTTAGTGGGATGGGTGTTAGGTTTTAGCTATTAGGTTCGATCCGATCGCTAATACCCAAGATCCAATACCTAAAACCCAAATCTTTAACCTTGGTTATAACTAGCAACTTGCGTGATTACTTGAAGATATTTGGTGGCGCATCGAAGCGGAGAAACACCGAGAAAACATTATCGGCAACACCCGATCGCACATTGTTGGCATTTACACCGAGATCGGTTTGATTGCGATTCCAGCCGAGCGAGAGTGTGGGACTATAAATGCTACCACCTAACCGGATACTTGCACTGGCACCGAAAGGCGATCGGGCAATATTATCATTAATTGGTGTAAAGTAACCCGAAATCGCGAGTCCATCGCTAATTTTCCAAGATAAATTGGTCGATAATAGATTACCGATCGAATTGGGCATCCCCGTCGCTTGATAATAAGTCGTACCTAAAGATACATCACCGAGTCCGAGTCTAGCACCGACGTTAACATAACTATTAGCGGAGCGAAAGCTAACGGCATCGAAAATTTTGGTACCATCGATCGCATAGTTAACCCCAGCCGAAAGGTTGAGATTATAAGCAGGATTTCTACCTAAATTAACCTGTTTAGAGAGCGTCCCCGTCAGTTTGCTATAGTACTCGGTATCGGGGTTCAGATAACCGATCGCGCCAAGATTATAAGTCAATCCACTGCCTTCAACTTTGGTAAAATCGACACCTACATACGCCTTACTCGCGATGTTGGTACTATTACTATTAGGATTGATAATCGCACCCGTATAGTACCGCAACACCGAATCTTGAGTGGTAATATTTCCAGTCGCACTCAGGTGAGGATAATAATTAGTCCGTTCGCGGATAGTGGTGCTAGAGATTGTATCTACCTCGCGCTCGTATCTAGTAATATATGTTTGCACGTAGCCGTTCGTAATAGCAGATGAATCAAAAGCACTTTGATTGACTAAAGCAGTAACACTAGCATTACTGTTGGCACCACCTTCGCCGCCTGCGAATAAGACAATCCGTTCGGGGCCGAGAACTTTGTAGACTGGCCCGACTGAGACAACTTGACGATCGACAACTGGCGAAAACCCCACCCAAATGCCATGATAATTAGCGGTGTTATTTTGGTTGCCAATCGGCGTAATTCCCCGACCGACACCGCTAGCATAAGCCGTGAAACTATTATCGGGTGTGCGATTATTACTCGCGGCAAGTAGTAAATTACGATCGACTGCCGTTGAGCCGCCCTTTTTACCATTGGGAATGACTGGCTCGAAATCGGGTAACAACTCGGTAGCGGCTTGAATTCCCGCCATCCAGCCTGTATTTACATCTCCATAAACATAATTAAAACCGCGCACCGTTCTGGCGATCGCGGTATCTTTACCATTAGCAACAATTACCTGATGGATGCGTCCGACAGATGCCATCGGGACGGTGTTATTCGATTCAAATCGATCGAATTTACTATCTGTCGCAAAGCTGTTACCAGGTTGAGCACCGATGCGGGGGAAGTAGAGATCTAAACCTACCTGTTGTCCGTTGGCACCGCTTTGAAATCCTGGCTCTTTCATTGCTGCTAGCGATTCGGGGGTGACAACCTCTCCAAACGATCCTGTAGTGGGGATGCGAGTTGGAATCAGTCTTTGCTGGTCGATGCTGGATTCATCGGTTTTGAGTCCGGGGAGATAACTACAAATTAGTTTTCCACCCGTGGCAGATACCGCACCAGTCCCAATTCCTGGCAGACAATCGCCTGTAAATGAAATCTGTTGGCGCATCCCAAATAGAGTTTCTGGGGTAATCGTGGTTGTTTTAATTTCTCTTTGCTGGCGCAATGTCCGCACTTGAGCGTAGGTACTCCGATAGTCGATCCGATAGACGCGTTTATCGGAGACGCTTTCTTCGACTTTGGGACTATATAATCCGGTGGCATTTAGCCCGATATCTGTAGTACGCCGATCGCCTGTTTCAATGCCGCCAGTAACTTCGGATTGAGTCCGATGGTTGACGACGACATCGTTAACCACGATTTGAGTAAAAGCGGGATTTAATTGGTTGAGGTTAAGCTGGCGCGGTGCGATGAGAAATCGCGGATCGGGCTTTGGAGCTACTGCTGGCGTGCCTTTGGGCAATAAAATCGGATTACGAGTTTCTGGGGGTACGACGGGGCTGACAGTTGGGGTAGCTGGCGCGATAAAAGGGCGATCGGTAGGCACTGGGGGCACCGTCCGGGGCAACAAGGTGGGGAGTGTAAATAAGTCCCCTGGCTTGAGCATTTGTAACTGTCTGGGATCGGTAATTTCCATAACTTTCAACCAATCGATCGATTCTGCTAGGGCAATATTATCGGCATTAGTGCTACTGGGTCGATCGAATTCATACGGTGCTGGCGATTTCTTTGCCAATCTATTAGGTGTTGGTGTTGCTAAAAAATCGAGATTGACATCTCGATCGAGCAAACACCGCTCGTTAGTTAGATCCGGTTTACTTGCGACAAAACTTGGCTGCGACTGCCCGATCTGCTCTTTATTCTCAACATTTCCTGAGACTGGATTAGCTACTGCCGATCGACTCCCCAAATCTAATAAAAAATAACTAGTTAAAATAATTAACCAAACACCAAAAACAGTCCGATTGTCGGCGATTGTGGCTGCTCGTAGCGATCGCCATAGAAGTTTGCCGATCGAGTTATCGGATGTTAGATTTTGAGGAAGCACCAGGAGTTTTAGCATAGCAGTTGCACGATTAAATTGTTTGATTCAATTACCCCAACCGATCGAATTTGTATATATAATTAATAGTTGAGATAAACAGAGATTTGGATGTTTCAGCAATCGACCGCATTAAAAATTAGATCGATCGACTGTCAATGTCGATCGAGTCAAAGTTGTGAAAGTTCGCCCTCGGTCACAGACTTAATTAATTCGATTTTTAAAAGTTCTATTGAGTTCGAGCGGATGAATCGATCGGTTATTTTTAATAAGCTTAGTTGGTGTGTATCCCCCTGTCTTGTCGGTTTTTTATTCTGGGGTTTCCCCAGAATAAAACCGCCGCTAAATTCCCCTTAAAAAGGGGGACTTCCGGATCCAGTTCTCCCTTTTTTAAGGGGGGCTAGGGGGGATCCGCTAGGGTTTACGAGTGCGATCTCATCCGCATCCATCGATTCTTTAAATTGAGTCGATCGATCGAAATTAGTTAAGGAATCACCACAGTAACCGATTTATTAATACCGTCAATATTATCAACACGTACCTGTTGCGATGCTTGCGGTGCTGTTGATATAGTGCCCAAATTACCGATCGATTCACCATCCATCTGATAGCTAACACTAGTACTATTACGATTAGTCACCGTCAGTACCCCACTACCAGCAACCGCCGAAGCCGAAGTTTCCGAGCCATTAATACTCGCCGTTCCCGCTGCCGAGGTTTTACCAACAGCAACCGCACTAGACAAACTAGTAATTGTCGTACCGCTATAATTAATCGCGACAATTCCGACCGCGCGATTTTCGTCGGCATGAACCAGCGAACCAGAGGTAAGTATCGTACCAGCCAAAAATATTAAACTAGTTGCCAATTTTACTAAACTTTTCATTGTCTTTATCCGCATTCCAAGCGGAGGTAATAGATCTGGTAAAGTAGTTAACTACGAACCAGATCCATTGAGTAAAAATCGATTTTACACCTGTATCGACTAAGGAATATTAACGCCAGTAGTCGTACCAGGCAGTAAATTGAGCGTGGGTGCAGCACCACTATTAAAAGTATTCCCTTGGACAACTCCTAGTTGGGCAGTACTCTCAGCAATTAATGATGTATAAGTAACATTTTGAGCGTTAACTCCTGTTACTATAAATGTAGGTACAGGTACGCCCAAAATAGATAAGCTACCGATCGAGTTACTAACGGCAACAGTAGAAAGATTGGTTGGATTAGACCGAGCGGTAGTAAAAGCACCAGATTTACCAACAGCAACCGCACCAGCAGTCGCCGCTAGGTTGTTACCTGTCGCAGAAAACTGAGCGGAAATACTGCCGACAGCACCAGCTTCGCCAGCAAGGGCGACATCTGCACGCAAGATCGAGCCAGATGCAACCATCGCACCAGTCAGAAATATTAACCTAATTGCTAATTCAAGCGAATTTTTCATTATCTTTATCCGCATTCCGAGCGGAGGTAATATAGCAATCCTATTTGATTTTTACCAAACTAGTGCATTTGCTCATAGCTCAAACCATTGAGGAACAAAGATTAAAGCATAGTGAATTTGTACTAAAGTTTTAGATTCTCATTTAGGATTGCTATAGATCTGGCAAAGTAGTTAACTACCAGCCAGATCTATTGAGTAAAAATTGATTTAAGACCTGTACTGACTAAGGAATAGTGACACCAGTAGTCGTACCAGGTAGTAAATTGAGCGTAGGTGCCGCAGTGAAAGTATTACCTGATGGAGTCCCACGCTCCACAGTACCCTCGCCTAGAACTCCGATGGTAGTATTTTGGTCGTTAAACCCAAGCACAACAACTAAACTTGCTGGTGGCAATCCTGCTGGCAAACTACCAAAGATAAATCCATTATTGTTACTACTAGAGTTACCAACGGCAACAGTAGACAGATCGTTTGGATTAGTCCGCGCGAGAGTGACACCGCCAGATTTACCGACAGCAACCGCACCAGAAGTCGCCACTAGGTTGTTACCTGTCGCAGAAAACTGAGCGGAAATACTGCCAACAGCACCAGATTCACCAGCGAGAGCGACATCTTGACGCAAAATCGAGCCAGATACCACCATCGCACCAGTCAGAAATATTAAACTAATTGCTAATTCAAGCGAATTTTTCATTGTTTTTCACGCCTTCTAGATGAATGTTATGGATGTGGCAAGGTATTTTTAGCTACGAGCCAGATCCACTGAGTTAAGATCGATCCAAATCGGATTGACCTTTGTCAGCCATGCCTAAGGAATGGTAACACCAGTAGTCGTACCGGGAAGTAGGTTGAGGCTAGGTGCGGAACCAGCATTGAAAGCGTTACCTTGGGCAACTTGCAGTTGGGCAGCAGACTCAGCAGTTAATGTGTAGCCAACACCAACAGCAGCTTGACTGTCGTTAATGCCAGTGACAGCCAACGAACCAGCGTAACCAACAGCAACGGAAGAAATATTAGCTGCACTACCGCGAGAAGTAGTGAAAGCACCAGATTTACCAACAGCAACCGCACCAGCAGTAGCAGTCAGGTTGTTACCAGTAGCAGAGAATTCAGCAGAGATACTACCAGCAGCACCAGCTTCACCAGCCGCGTGAGCAGCATTGATGGAACCAGTTACGATACCAGCAGCCAACATTAAACCAGTCGCAAATACGATCGAAGCTTTCATGATTTTGTCCTTGATTAATACTAAATGAGTTAGAAGATCGGGGTCGATCTATTTTGTGACTAGTCATCATCTGATTAAAAACTAAACAGAGACTAGGTTTGAATGAATGCAACTACAATCGAAATCGATAGTTTCCATCGATTTAGCAGATCGTAGTTAACAACAACTTCCTAAGGAAGGGTTACGCCAGTAAGAGGACGGAGGCTAGCTGCGCTACCACCAGCGAAGGTGTTTGCTTGATCGGTAACAACTGTAGTTTCAGCAACAGTGGCATAAGCAGCAGCAGTTGAGTTAGCGTTGGTGAGGACGAATCCACCACCAGAACCAACAGCGGAAGTAGCAGTAGTCTGATTGGCTACGCTAGTCAAAGAAGTAGCAGCAGAGAAACCTTTACCAACAGCAACGGAGCTAGACAAACGAGCAACGTTAGCAGTAGCAGGAGTAGAACCTGGTGCGCCAAACAAAATGCTGACGCTACCAGCCGCGCCGCCTTCACCAGCTTGTGCAGCGTTGCCAGAAGCAACTAAAGCACCAGCAACTAAAACTAGACCAGCCGCAAATTTAAGTGAATTTTTCATGATTTATTTCCGATTCAGGGATAACGTGATTTAGTACCACATTTATATATTTCCCAGCGAAGTGTGATAAAGAACACATGTAGCAAAAAAACTTTTTCACAAGTGTCAAAAAGGGCTACAACGTTGAACTTACGTGTATCAGATGTAACAAATGCGTAACGATCGCAGTAATCTCTAGCAGTGCAAAACAGGAAAAAGATGGAGAAAAGGATATAGATCGGAGGTAAATTGGAGCTACCGTTAGTTAGTCGATCGAACTGTAGTGAGTGGAATGGCAATGCTCCAGGAGAGAGGCAAAGCCGGGAACGCGATGCTCTTTCGCCAGACACTTCGCGAACGACTGACATCGGCATGGCACAATAGAACGAGTAATCAATAACAGACAACCGTGAAGATCGGGATTGTAGGGATCGGACTCATTGGCGCATCGCTAGGATGGGATTTGCGCCAACTTGGGCATCAGGTTATAGGTGTCAGCCGTCAGCAAGAAACTTGTAAAATTGCCGAACGGGAGGGGATTTGCGATCGAACAAGTTGCGATCTGGCGAGTCTAGCCGATACCGAAATTATTTTTATTTGTACGCCAATTGCGGCAATTCTCCCAACGATCGAGTTATTATTGCCTCATCTCGATCCGCAGACAATGATTACCGATGCTGGTTCTGTTAAAGGAGCCATCGTCGATCGAGCGACTGAATTATGGGCTAATTTTGTGGGCGGACACCCAATGGCTGGAAACTCTCAGAGCGGGATAGCTGCCTTTGAGAAGGGTCTATTTGCCGATCGACCTTATGTTTTGACCCCCACACCGGAAACTGCGCCTGTAGCCCTTGCCAGTGTTGATAAGTTAGTGCGATCGCTCAATGCTGTTATCTATCATACAACTCCCGATCGGCACGATCGCGCAGTGGCGTGGATCTCCCATTTACCTGTGATGGTGAGTGCCAGTTTAATGAGTGCTTGTTTGGGTGAAGAAGATCCGTTAATTCTCGATTTTGCGAAAAAGTTTGCCAGTACGGGCTTTAAAGATACCAGCCGGGTGGGTGCGGGTAATCCTGAAATGGGAATGATGATGGCAGAATACAATCGGGAAGCGTTATTGCGATCTTTATATCAGTATCGCGATCGATTAGATGACATCATTGGTTCGATCGAGTCGAGAGAATGGATGAAGATTCAGGAGTTATTAACGACGAATCAAGCCGCTCGTGCTGATTTTTTGAATGATAAGGATACTTGCGATTGAGACAGTATGCCCAATCTGGCTACTGTTATAATATAGATAGATAATTAGTCCTAAACCTTCTAAATTTATGCAAGTTAAAGATTTGACTGTAGAAGATCTAAAGCTTTTAATTCAAACAACTGTTTCTGAGACGATCGAATCTTTACTCAACGATCCTGATGAAGGTAAGCAGCTCGATCCACGGATTAAGCAGCAACTTATCGACTCATTACAACAAACTCAATCGGGAAAACGCGGCACTCCAGCCGCAGAAGTAGCAGCAAAGCTTGGATTGAATTGGTAATGAGCTATTCAGTTGAGTTTACATCGGGAGCAATTAACAATTTAGGCTTGCTTACTTCTGCCATCCAACAGCGCGTTCTCAATAAAGTTCGCTGGTTGTCAGAAAACTTTGAAAATATTAATCCTCAAGCTCTCAGTGCAGATTTAAGCGGGTTATTTAAGCTAAGAGTGGGCGATTACCGTGTTATTTACTCTTTCGATCTGGAATCACAGCAGATTACAATTCATGAAATTGGACATCGACGAGAGATTTACAAATAACACAAAAAAAGACCGCTCTCATCGAACGGTCTTATCTGTAAATAAATTAAAGCTTAAATGTTATTTAATAAATAACATTTCTTGGTAAGTAGGTAACGGCCAGAGATCGTCTGCGACTTCGGCTTCGAGTCCGTCTGCATATTTACGAACATCATCCATTAATGGACGTACTGTTTTTACTAAATATTGCATGTGTGCTTCGCTCGAACCAAAATCGTGACTGCCGATAGCCGATGCTAATTTACTAACCGAATCCATCATCGATTTAGTTAATTGGGCCACTTTTTGAGCGGTTTCGGCTTCGAGATCGACACTAATTTCTTTTAGTGCGGCAATGGTAGTTGCCAAATCGGTGAGATAACGAGTTGCGGCTGGATAAATCAGAGTTTTAGCAATACTAATTACGAGTTTTGCTTCGACCTCGATCGATAGAATATACTGTTCGGAGTAAGTCTCATACCGACTGGCTAATTCGACAGGAGATAAAATCGCCATGCTGTCGAATAATTTGACGATTTCTGGCTCGTTTAAGACGGGCAAGGCATCGGCTGTCGTCCGCAGGTTGCGTAAACCGCGTTCTTCGACTGCCATTTTGTGCCATTCTTCGGAGTAACCATTACCGTTGAATACAATCGCGCCGTGGTCGTCGATGACTTCTTTAAGGACGAGTTGAATTGCAGCATTCAGCTCGGTGCCTTTGGCTGTCTCAGCTTCGAGTTTATCTGCCATCCAGGTGAGGGAGTCAGCCAAGATGGTATTCATTGCCACTAATGGCCCAGCGACAGATTGCCCCGAACCGACAGCGCGGAACTCAAAACGGTTGCCAGTAAAAGCAAAGGGTGAAGTTCGGTTGCGATCGCCAGCATCTTTTGGCAAGATTGGTAAGGTATCGACCCCAATATTCATCGTTCCCTTAGCTGTAGATCCTTTGAGCGCACCTTGTTTGATTTGCTCGAAGACATCTTGCAGTTGCGAACCTAGGTACATCGAAATGATCGCTGGGGGAGCTTCATTGGCACCCAAGCGATGGTCGTTACTAGCAGTCGCAATTACCGCACGCAGTAAGGGGCCATAAGTGTGGACACCGCGAATGATGGCACCACAGAAGACCAAGAATTGAGTATTAGAGTGGGGATTATCACCGGGATCTAGTAAGTTCCCTTGAGTCGCATTCCCAACCGACCAGTTGACGTGTTTGCCCGAACCATTAATGCCTGCAAAAGGTTTTTCGTGGAGCAGACACATGAAGCCATGCTTTTTCGCAGTAGTGCGAAGCGTGGTCATAATCAGGTGTTGGTGGTCTGTCGCAACGTTAGCAGCTTCGTGGTAAGGGGCGATTTCAAACTGACCGGGAGCTACTTCGTTGTGGCGAGTTTTAGCAGGAATGCCGAGTCGGTAGAGTTTTTCTTCGACATCTTGCATGTAGACCTGTACGCGCTCTGGAATGGCCCCAAAGTAGTGGTCGTCGAATTGTTGACCTTTGGCTGGTGCTTTACCAAATAGGGTGCGCCCAGCCAGTAATAAGTCGGGACGACTATTGGCAAAGTTAGCATCGACCAAGAAGTATTCTTGCTCGGCACCACAGCTAGAGTTGACTGGTGCGATGGTCGTGTTACCTAAAATCTTCAAGACTCTGGTTGCTGCCTTATTCATGGCTGCATTAGAGCGCAACAGGGGTGTCTTTTTGTCTAGAGCTTCGCCAGTCCAAGAGACAAATACTGTCGGGATGCAGAGGGTGGCACCGTTATCGGTTTCCATAATGAAAGCAGGGCTAGTCACATCCCAAGCGGTATATCCGCGTGCTTCAAAGGTGGAACGGATGCCACCATTGGGGAAGGAAGAACCATCGGGTTCGCCTTGAACTAGCAGTTTGCCTGCAAATTCTGAGATGACGGTGCCGTCGCTTTGAACGGAGACAAAACCATCGTGCTTTTCAGCAGTGGCATTGGTAAGCGGGTAGAAAACGTGGGCGTAATAAAGTGCGCCTTTAGAAATCGCCCAGTCTTTCATCGCCACTGCTACAGAGTCAGCGATGGAGATATTTAATGGTTCGCCAGTTTGAATTGTCTTTTTGACAGATTTAAAGACATCTTTAGGCAAACTTTCTTGCATTTTGCCCAAGGTAAAGACATCGCACGCCCACAAATCTTCTAACCGTTTGGCTGCCTTGGGGGGCATTGGCTCTCGGTTAGTAATTTGATAAATTGCTTGCATCCGCGATTCGTTTCCACTCACAGCTTTTTTCCTCTTTGGCTCTTGATACTAATAAATAATAATTGCGATGTCTATCGAAAATAGCTACATATGATACTGATTTATAGTGACAGATGTGTTCGATCGTGTTTTCCACTTTTGAGTAGCAAATACAACTTCGATTTACCAAACTTTCCAGATCGAACTCGTGTGAACATTCTCCATCAGAGAGGTTCGTAGGAACGCGATCGTGAAATTTTAGTAATTCGGTTAATTATTGCTCTGTCTCGGTTTGCCAGATTATCTCATGAGATCGCCCACTGTAAAATTTTACCGCGATTCTCTTAATGTACCCAGCTTTAAGTGGTTTAGCGGATTTTCCGATCGAATGGTTCGACAGTCGATTAATTTAAGTTATGATAGGAATTGTGACAAAAGTTGTTGTAAAGCTTCTAGCCACCACAAAATCATCTATTTTTGGGCATAGTTTTCACATGAGTATCTCTTCAGACAACTCCACCAACGACACTTCAGTTTGGACTAGCCTCAAGCAAGCGATTTCAGCTAGTTCGGGTTTTCAACATTGGGCTGCTCAATTACCTTCGATCGAACGCACAGATCGCACTCCCGAAGAACTCATTCAAAGCTATCTACGCGAGACTTTAGCAACTTTAGCATATTAAATCTCGCCTGATATACACATAACCCATTTGAGATCTTTTGTCTTGTCAGTTTTTTTATTCGGAGGGAACCTCCGAATAAAACCGCCGCTAGTGGGGAGGGCGGGTTTGTCCGATGTTAAACAGTAAGATTACCTACGGTAGGCTTTGCCAACGATATTGGATGGCATAAGCCCGCCCATACAGATCCGTAGGGGCGGGTTTATGCTAAAAATTAGTCTCTCATACTATTATCTTCCAAACAAACCCGCCCTCTCCCACCTTGGGTTATGTCTCCGAATACTTGCACGGGTTCAAGAACTCCGCAGGCGCATTCTCCGAGTCCAAAATAATAAAGCCATCAGTACCAGCAATAATGGAATCGTGACCGCATCGCGAACTGGCGATCGCATAAACTGTTGATAGCTCTCAATTAATAAATCGCCACTAAATAAAGCAATCGTCCCGCCAGCGGCAATAAATGGCCCTAATGGTTGTGGCTGCATAAACTTATTCGCACCAGCTTTAATTCCACCTCCTCGGAGCATCGAATAACCAGCCACTGCTACAAAACCAACTAATGCTAGTGCTGAGGCGACACCACCTGCTAGCAGCACAACTTTCCAACTACTCCAAGCCCCAATCATCGCCATTAACTTGGCATCGCCGCCACCTTGAGCGGGTTTACCTACCATTAGAGTGCCCAGAATCATAATCGTATCGTAGATCCAAATTCCCAGCACCATCGCCAGAATACCTTGAATCAGATATTCTCTCGTCCCGGCGATCGCCCGATTAGAATCTAAATACCCGGCTATTACTTGAAAAACCAATCCCAGCACCAATCCAGATTGAGTGAGCGAATTGGGTAGTGTCATCGTATCGAGATCGATCAGAGTTAGTGCCAATAACCAACACATTAGCAGCGAGTACCCGATCGTCTGGAATGATAATCCAAACCGATTGTAAACTAGCACGAAAATAATGGCAGTTATCGTTTCAATGATGGGATAACGGGGCGAAATTGGCGTATGACAATGACGGCATTTACCACGTAAAAATAACCATCCCAAAATCGGAATATTTTCACCCATCCCTAACTGGTGAAAACATTTGGGACATCGGGATGGCGGCCAAATTACCGATAAGCCAGCCGGAACGCGGTAGACTACTACATTAAGGAAGCTACCGATCGCTGCACCCAACCAAAAGATGATGACTTGGACGATCGTGTCGTAAATATTCACTATGAGAAAAATCTGCGCGGGTGCAGAGCTAGACAAACTACATCTATTATTCCCCACCAGGATCGTCGATTCTCTATTTGCATCCCTGGTAGCAACGACTAATGATACTCAGATTCTAGTTGTTCCACCGAGATAAACCGCTCTTCGGGAAGCAGAATTGGGTAACTACTAAAAATTAATTTGCCGCGATAGCTGAATTTATTCATTGCTACCCCAATTGGCTGTCGTCGCCGTTCGCGATCGGGGTTAACCTGACAATAGAAACTATAGATATCTTGGGCAGCCCTAAGCAGAGCCGGATCGAACAGTCCATGAGAATTTGACTGGGGCATGGGATTAGCTTTGGCACGGGGCGACTCAATTGTAAACACAGGGTGATTTCTTAAACTATTTTTTAGACATTCTAGGCTAGATCGAGTCGATGTAGATCTGGCTCAAATTTAAAGCAGCAATTCTCATTTTAAAACGGCACTAGTTCAGTAGATCGATTGCCCTCAGGTTGTTGACCGCAGAATGCGGGTTACAACAGTTTTATTTTTAAAAACCACCATCATCAATCTCAATCTTCATCATGAGAGTTGCTGAATTTAAAACGATCTCATTCCCGATCTAGCAATCGATCGCCACTCTTAACTAGATCGAGGTCATGTTAAGGCTTCAATTAAAACTCGAC
>NZ_JANYJC010000007.1 GCF_025361915.1 Chamaesiphon sp. GL140_3_metabinner_50 | reverse complement strand
GTAATATACAATACAGCTTCATCTTCGGGAATTCCGAGTACTTCATTGACACGATCGTCAAAAAATCCGGCAATTCCACTAACACCAAGATCGAGCCGAATTGCGGCTAAATTTAACCGCTGTCCCAAATGTCCCGCATCGAGATGGAGATAGCGATATGCACGATCTCCATATTTTTGAATTGCCATTGGTAAATCTGCGGTGTGGAAAATTACCGCACCAGCATCGCGTCCTAATTCTTGTCCTAAACAGAGATAATGTAATTCTTGACGGAAGTTTTTGAACCGAATTTGGCGGAGTTCTTGAGCTTTTGGGGCGTAATAATAACAGCCTTCTTCTAATCCGCGCACTCCCGAAACTGCGATAAAGGTTTCAATTAAATTTAGATCGAAGTAATTAGGGCTTGGGTCTAAGTTTTGGTCGCTATAATGTTGGGGATGGTAGGTAAAATCTAATACCGATTTGAGTTCTTCGATCGTTAATTCTGCACCCGTATAGGCGCGAGTCGATCGACGTTTGAGGATGGTATCTTCTAATCCCGATAATGGGAGCTGACTTTGCCAATCGATCGCTGCCCGTTTTTGCCATAAAATTGGTGGAACGCTCGTCGATATTTTCAGGCAAAATGGAAAATTATACTTATCATCTAATGGGACTGAATTAATATCATTTGGATTAGCTGGCAATTGACTAAATTTAGTAATCTCAGTCAATTGATGACAATGTTTTAATAATTCTCCATCGGGCAAGTTTGGATATTCGAGGTTGATTCTCGATGGTAACCCGGCTGGGAAAAAGCCGATCGCCGGATCGGGATTGGCATCGATATCGACACAGGGAATTACCGTTACTGAACCTTCTAATTCGGGATCGAGATACAGTAATTCATCAATTTGCCGATCGATAAAACCGCCGATAAAATATGGTTTAAATCCATTAATCGAGCCAGCTAGTTCGATATTACCGAGCAAATGTCCGGTATCTAGAAAAATGCGGCGATAGGCACGATCTTGATATCGCCAAGCCGAGCGATAAAATACCGCCGTCGTAATTAATGCAAAATTCGCCACCGCTAAAGCTGGATGGTTGAAACAAGCACCGCGTACATTTTGCCAAACATCGCTCGACCAAAAATGAATCAGAGTATGATCTTTAACTTGATAATTATACAGTCCGGCTGGTAATAAATTATTGCCATTAGATACCAAATAAATCTCGGCTGGATACAATCCCCCTGCCGATGGAGCCGCCCGTAAATACATCGGATCGCCCATCGTCTGAATTCTAGCCGTCAAGCCATAACTACACAATAAAAATAACGATAATCGCTGCCACCACTGACTCTCGCTATCTTGCTTTGTCGATTGTAAATAGGGCTTGAGGTCGTAAACAGTCCCGATTTTATATTCTTTATACGACGATGGTTGTTGGCTCCAGTCTAAACCCTGGCTTTTAGATGAAATCGTCTCTGGATCGTATTTTGTCCGCTGGTGATAATGTTGGGCAAATGAGTCAACCATAATAATAATTAATTGTAAATTATATTGACATTGCTGTCCAAATTGTCCAAGTATCGATTAATAACAAAAACAACGTTAATCCTAATAACGCAAAATACATCCACGGTTGAGACAGCGGGCGAACATCGGTAGTATCAATTGTACTATATTGTTGCACCAGTCCGACCAATCGATTGAAACCCGCCACCCGCATCGGTAGCAAAAAACCTTCGCCACTACCATTAATAAAATAATAAACTAATCCACCCTGTCCCGTCGTCCGCATTTTTAAATCTTTAACTTCGCTCCATGCTAATTCCCAGCTTTTTATAAAAAAAGTTGGCACCCAGCTCGGATAATTAACCCCAATCGCGCGCTCGTCTACTACCACGCGCTGACTCAATGCGCCCTGTAATGCCACAAATCCCAATCCAATTCCCACCCATAGCAACCACGCTGGCACCTCTGCATGGGTAAATGTTGCCAAAAATGGCAGAGGTATCATCAGGGAGATATATAGCAAGCTCAGGGTAATCCGAATTAGGGGGGAAATGTGGAAAGTCATGGGGAGAGGTGGGAGTAAGGAGTTGGGAGTAAGGAGTATGGAGTTGGGAGTATGGAGTTGGGAGTAAGGAAAATCCCCTCCCTGGAGGGGTGCCCGTAGGGCTACTGGTCGGGTCACCCGCCCAGTGGGGTGGGTAGATC
>NZ_JANYJC010000368.1 GCF_025361915.1 Chamaesiphon sp. GL140_3_metabinner_50 | reverse complement strand
TAAATCGGTAGTAATTTCCCAGGGTGCATAAATGCCGACGCTTTTGGCATCATCTTGCGCGATCGGCTCTCCGGTAGCAGTAGCAATGTATACGATACTAATTGTATGTTGCCTGGGATCGCGATCGGGTGCTGAATAAACGTGAAATTGTTCGAGTAGCTGCACGTCTAGTCCGATTTCTTCTTTGGCTTCCCTGACTGCGGCTGTTTCTAACGACTCCCCGTAGTCTGCAAATCCACCTGGTAATGCCCAGCCATGCGGCGGATTCAGCCGTTCGATGAGAATAATTGGGCGGTGGGGTCGATCGATTAGTTCGATAATGATGTCTACAGTCGGGGTGGGATTGCGGTAAGCCATGTTAGCGAGACGGAATTATTAATTAATTATTTATTTTTGGTAACTTTTCGATTTAGTTGTGAATTGAGAAGTATTTTAGATTTTTTTGTAAGGTACTCAAATCACAATCATTAAGTTTTGTAAGAGTTATGTTTGTTAATAATCGCTCTGTGATTCAACATTCATTACTCACCCCAAGCCCTAAGATCGTGCCACAATTTCTTTATGCCCCCGTCAAAGATTCTCTAGCTAGCGATATCATCTCCTCTGCCAATCTGAAATATAAGCAGGGAGATTATCTGGAATCGCTCACAGCGTATAATGAAGCGATTCAGATCGAGCCTGATAATGCGATGGCTTTTTGTTGTCGTGGGGTTGCTTATTATCGATTGGGTGATGAAGAGAATGCCAAGATCGATTATAACCGATCGATCGAACTCGATCCGACGTTGGCAGTAGCTTACTACAGGCGCGGGTTTTTGCGCTATGTGGCTAAAGAGTATGTGATGGCAATTGCCGACTATAATAAATCGATCGAACTCAATCCGACTTTTGCGCTCGCTTATTCCAATCGTGGTTATGTCTACCGCGATTTATATGGCGAACAGGAAGCGGCAATCGATTGGCGATTTGCTGCTAAATTATTTAAAGAGCAAGGTAATATTAAAAAGTATCAAAGTACGATGAACGTACTCAATCAAATTATCGATATGGGTAGCTGGGGTTCGGGAATGTTATAGCTCGCTACCTGACGATTCGACTGAAATCTATTTCAATTTTTGTGGTTATATTCCCGATATTCAGATATCGGGAATTTTCGATCGAACTTAACTAAGCAGCAGCAATTGATTTATATAGTGTCTCGTATTCAATTGCCGATTTATCCCAACTGAAATCACTTTCCATCCCGCGTTGTTGGAGAGCTTGCCATTGGGGTTTATAATTAAAGCTTTCCCAAGCGCGTACCATACAGGTATAAAGGTCTAGAGCTTCATAACGATCGAAGCAATATCCGGTACCTTTCTTATTCTGCGGATCGTGGTGAGTTACCGTATCGACCAAACCGCCAGTCCGACGCACGATTGGTACGCAACCATAGCGCATGGCTAACATCTGCGAGATACCACAAGGCTCGAAGCGACTCGGCATCAGAAAAGCATCAGAACCCGCATAGATTCGGCGCGATAATGACTCATTATACAGTAAATAAGTCGCCATCCGACCGGGATACCGCGAAGCTAATTGCCATAATTGTGTCTCGTAGTTGCGATCTCCAGTACCTAAGACGACAAACTGAGCATCGGTATAAGCCAAAAACCGATCGAGCGTTTGCAGCATCAGATCTAAGCCTTTCTGCTCTACCAATCGCGATACCATCCCTACCAAGAAGGTATCGGGATTTATTGCCAAACCAACTTCTTGCTGGAGTGCGGCTTTATTAGCAATCCGATCTTCGATCGTTTTGGCTGTATAAGGTTTGACTAAAGCTTTATCGTTAGCCGGATCGTAAACTTCTGTGTCGATGCCATTGACAATTCCTGACAACCTGCCGCTAATAAAAGATAATAATCCTTCAATTGTCTCGCCATATTCGATTGTTTGAATTTGCGCGGCATAAGTCGGTGATACCGTATTGACTCGATCGGCAAATTGTACCGCCGCCGCCATAGTATTATGCCCTTGCATGTACCACGGACACCAAGTAATTTTATCCAGATACCACCGCCACGGCCCCTGATAGGCTAAATTATGAATGGTAAAGACGGTACTAATATCTGGATCTTGATGCATCCAGACAGGGAGCATTCCGGTATGCCAGTCGTGACAGTGCAGCACATCTGGCTTCCAGTGATTCCAACAAAACTCCGCCGCACCGTTGGCAAAAAACGTAAATCGCCAATCTTCATCTTCACCCCCATAAATCCGCAGCGGATCGAAGACGGGATGCCCGAATAAGTATAATGGCACGTCGGTACCGGGCAATACTGTCTCGTAGACTGCAAAGTGATTAAACATTGCGTATCCCCGCCACACAGGTTCGATGGGGATATCTAATTTCCCAACTATCGAGCCATAATAAGGCATAAAAATTCGGACATCGTGCCCCATTTTCCGCAAGAATTTGGGCAAAGCACCCACCACATCCCCCATCCCACCAACTTTCGCGATGGGTGCAGCCTCCGCCGCCACAAATAAAATTTTCATAGGTATTTTTATATTTTAGGTGCTTAATGCTCGAACCCAATTATATCAGTCAATTGACAGCTACCTACTTTCTATTCCAAACCACGCACCTCGATCTATAAATATTCTAATAATCTCGGTCTGACTCCAAATAAAGTTAGGATGGCAATGCTACCGATCGCAACTGTGGCAATTATTTCAAAGTTTGCCACGCGATCGTTACCGAGTTCGATATTTTTCTCAAATTCTGCTTTATTTAGATCCATCAAGTTAGTATGGATATCTTTATATCGATCGAATGCATAATTAGATTCGCCTGCTTTAGTCCCGATACACAATGCGATCGCTTCGTTAATTTTACCACTAGCAGCTAGTTGCCGAATTTGTTTGTCAATTTTTAGATATTCATTAAATGCTTTGAGAGTATCGATCGCTAATTCACGTTCGCCGGAAAAAGTAACGTTATTTAATTCATCCGCAAACAGTCCAGTTAGTCCAGGAGTCGAGCGTTTTTCGTTGATATTGACAATAATACCCTCGATCGATGTTTTCTCGTTAGGAATTATTAGGATTTTGTTAGTTTTGTCAGTAAAAGAGCGTTCGTGTAGAGCTGCATTAGATCGATCGAGTAAATAGCGACTTTCATCGGCATTAGCTCTGTAGGATAAAGAACGCATTTTTCGTAACGCATTTAAAGAATCAAAAGCATCTACTTTAGCTATTTTTAAATTATTTGTCGCTCCCACAAAGGCACTGCTAGTATAGCCTAAAAAGATAACGGCGATCGCCGTTGCACCCAGTAGCGGTAGATTTAAAATTCGACGCATTCGCTGATATAAAAAGAGCTGAATACCAATTAGAGCAGCAATTTGAGCCAATCCAAATAGGGCAATTAGTAAGCCGAGACCACCATTAGTCGCACTTTGCTCGGCATAAGTTTTTTCTAATGCTTGCGAATTCACTTGGCTGAGTTTTTCTGCTTGAGGAATAATATCTCGATCCATTAAATTAGCCGCACTCTGATAAATACTCAAGGTACTAACTGCATCGCCACGTTTGTGAGCATCGCGCGCTTCTTGGAGCTTTAAGAAATAGGCACTACTATTAAATTGCAATGTCTGAATTATTTGTTCTTCTTCTGGATAAGTAATATTTTTAGCCGCAGCCACCAATCGATCGGCAATTTTCTGGCGATTCTTTTCAAAATCTGCTAAAGCTTGTCGATTCTCACCTGGTTTTGATAATAGTTCGTTTGCCAAACTAGCATCCAGATCGGCAAAGGAATCTTGGAGTTGTTGTGCTGTTAATACGCTAGGTGCGGCATCTTTACCGACAGTCTTAATTGCTTGTCGCTGAGAATTTACACCGTGGATACTAATTATTAATAATAGTAAACTCACGCCCCAAGTCGTATACCAACTACCTCGCAAAATTTGAGGCGTATTATATCGCTGGATTGATTTTTGAATTGGCTTAGGAATCGCAGTCATTTATGTATGCTCCACATTATTCAGATCGCTTGCGTTTGGGCGCAACAGTTTCACCCAACTCATCATTAGGATCGAGTTAGGTAATTATGTAGTGCAAGTCACAAATCTTAATAGAAATTCTCATCAAATTATCATAAGCTATCAAATTAGTGGGTATGTATATTCGGAAATTTTTAATATGAGTTCTAATCTAGCTACTAAATTACGTGAGGGCACTAAAAAATCTCACAACATGGCGGAAAACACTGGCTTCATCGCCTGCTTCCTCAAAGGCACCGTCGAGAAAAAATCTTACCGCAAACTAGTCACCAACCTCTACTTCGTCTACTCAGCGATGGAAGAGGAAATGCACGAGCACGCCAACGATCCCATTTTATCAAAAGTCTTTTTTCCCGAACTCGATCGTAAAGCCGCTCTAGAACAAGACTTAGCGTTTTACTACGGTGCTAACTGGAAAGAGCAAGTAGCCCCATCTGAAGCTACTAAAAAGTACATCGCTCGGATTCATGAAGTTGCCGATCGCGACACTGCTCTGATGGTAGCACACCTTTACACCCGCTACTTAGGCGACCTTTCTGGCGGTCAAATTCTCAAGAAAATTGCCCAGAATGCGATGAACCTTACCGATGGCGAAGGAACTGCATTTTATGAGTTCGCCCAAATCCCCGACGAGAAAGCTTTTAAGACTAACTACCGTCAGGCGATGAACGATTTACCCATCGACGAAGCTAAAGCTGACGAGGTTGTCGATGAAGCTAACGCTGCATTTGAAATGAACATGGTGATGTTCAAAGAATTAGAAGGTAATCTCATTAAAGCGATCGGCGTGCAATTATTCAACATGCTCACCCGCAAACGCAATCGGAATACTACTGAGTTAGCTACGGCGGAATAGATGGGAGATGGGAGATCGGAGATGGGAGATCGGAGTAAGAAAAGAGAGGATAGTTCGTGTTTATTTTTCCCTTTCCCCTTTCCCCTTTCCCCCTAAAATCCAAAGCCTAATCCCTAACACCTAATTCAAACTCACTCAATCGCCGACAGATTTGCTCGTAGCAGTCTGGCGGCGAAGTTTTTAGACGTTGACACCAGCCGATATCTAGATTTATGCCAGACTCGACTGCTAAAATTAGCTCGGTTTGTGGTTGATAAGCAGCCACAGCAGCTAAGATCGGATCGATCGACTGACTATTTACCAACCATTCTTGCAAGTAGAGCGATAATTGCGACTGGGGAATATAGCGAAAATTAAGACTCGGTGCTGGTAGATCTTCCCAATGATGGTCAGAATCGTCTAGAAGATCTACCGAACTGCTGATGACTACAACCCCTCGATCGCAATTTAGATAGCCTTGCCAAGCCCGATAGCCAATCCAGAGGAAGTTTTGGGTGAGGAGATCGGGGCGGCGCGCACGATTATACTGCCGCATGGGTAGGAGTGGGGATGAGTGGGGGAATTTTAGCGAGAATACCTTGTTTGAGCGGTGCTGGGCGTTCTGCCCAAGGTAGCACTCCTGTAGGATGCTGATAGTATTTTTCCGCACATTCTAAAATATTGCCCAGCTCGATATTTGGATCTTCGCTAGTAATATCGCCAAATAAATAAGTGTGTTTCCCGGCTGCTGCAAAAGAAATCGCACAGGAACGATTGCAAGCACTCATACAGCCAACAGCTTGGATCGGAAATTCTGCCGCTAAATCCCAATCTTGGTGCAAGGCTTCTAGCTGCTCTAGCAGTTGCTCGCCTGCACTCGTACCGACACGCTGGCCATCTTGCCACTTACTGCCGCAAGTGGTACAAACAAATAAACAATGTTGTGGGTTCACCTAATACCTCGTAGGTTAATTGAACTAGATTTTGATGCTGGCGGGCATTCTGACTCAATCGAGGCTATAGTTAGTCTCAATTTACAGTTGCGGGACAGTGCTGGATTTTCACCAATCTTTCCCCATTACTTTGAGTGGCTGTTCCCCACTCAAACCAGATCGAAGCTTCATTATAACTGTTGACAGCTCACTAACAAAAAAGTTCGTTTACTACCAAATTTCCCTGTAGAACCCATTTGAGATCTTTTATGAGGAATTGACTGACAGATATTGGTGGGGGAGGACGGGTTTGTTCGGATTTGGTAGTACTAGGCGCAAATTTATGGATCTGTAGGGGCGGGTTTGCGGCGCGCGCTCCTCGGCTTTGCCGAGGGTTTAGCGCGACAAGACAATGCTAGCAAATATCGATCTTACCGTTCGATCTCGGACGAACCCGCCCTCCCCACTAAAAATCTTAAATGGGTTCTATATTGTCGTATTCCCTATTCCCTATTCTCTATCCCCTTAAAGTGGCTTCAGATTAGGAATCCCGACGGCGCGAGGATAGTAAGGGTGGGTATCGGCGGCTTTATGCAGCCAAATACAGTGACGGATACTATTGCTAATCGGTGTCGTAAATCGATCGATCTTGGCAATTTCACCACCTAATTTAGCTACTGCTAATTCTAGACTTTCGGTTTCGGCTTCCGTCCAATTGCCACGATAAAGAATTGCAGTACCGCCTAATTTAACTAAAGGTAGTGCATATTCAGCACAAACATTTGCCGATGCTACTGCTCTAATTAATGCGAGATCGGATTGATGACGATGTTGTCGATCTTGACCCAATTCTTCGATTCTGCTGACTAAAGAACGCACATTTATCAATCCTATTTCTGAGGCAATCGATTCGACAAATCCAATCTTTTTAGCAGTAGAATCGACTAATGTGAGTTGCCAATCGGTTCTGGCGATCGCGAGTGGTAAGCCAGGAAAACCAGCACCCGTACCGATATCTATTACTTGCAATGGTGCGGTATTCTGAATTAAATCGCCAATGCCTCGTAAGGAATCCCATAAATGCTTTTCCCAAAATTCTTCGGGTTCGGTAATTCTGGTGAGGTTTAATGTTTTGTTGGCGGTAATTACTGCTATGTACAAAGATTGTAACTGCGACTGCTGCGTTGGGGTTGGGCACCAATCGGTTGTTGTTTGCCAGATCTCATTTAGCGTGGGTAAGCTAGCAAGATCGGGAATTCCAGAAGCGTTCATATATAATTAGTTGAATATTAGAATGAGGATATTTAAAATGAGTAGTAGTTTATTTATTAGATACCACCAAAATCACCCCAAAAGAAATAGCTGCTAAACCAATAATTTGCGGTAATACGATCGATTCGCGAAACCAAAAATGACCTAATAACACCGAAAAAATATAACTTATCGAAATTGCTGGCGCGGCAACACTCAGATTGACGCGGGTGAGTAGTAAAATATAGACGATCGCGCCTAGCGCATAGCAAGTTAAACCGATTAATAATTCGGGGGTAGTAAGGATACTGAGAATGTGGTTTAAGGCATTATCCATATCTACTTTACCAAGTTTCTCGGCTCCCATTTTGAGAAAAAATTGACCGAATACGCCAGCTAAAACAGAGATTAGTAGTAAACTTAATTCTGGTAGAGTCACAATTTAATTTTTGAGTGTGAACATACACGATTATGGATTGATGTGGAAGCGATTTCCGCGATCGAGCTTGTTGCTAGTTACGTTACCATTATTATTTATTAATGGTGGCGATCCGAGTTTGGTGCCCTATGATGAAGGTTACTATGCGGTGCAAGCGCGGTGGATTTGGGAAACTGGCGATTGGCTGACACCACAATGGTGGGGTACGCCAATTTACGATCGCACGATTGGGATTCAGTGGCTTATTGCGCTAGCTTACCAATGTTTTGGCATGAATGAGTTTAGCGCGCGGCTACCGAGTGCGATCGCGTGTATGGTGAGTGTATTGTTGACATATGAAGTCGGTAAAATTCTATTCGAGCGGCAGATTGCGTGGTTGGGTGCGGTAATCTTGATGTTAATGGGGTTGTGGGTGAGTGAAGCTCATACAGCGCAGCAAAATACAGCATTGGTAGCAATTGAGTTACTTGGCATGTGGGCATTACTAAATATTGCAGATTCCCAGCCATATATTTTAACATCTTCGCGGCAGTCGATCTCCATGAGTCGGGTGTGGGGGGTTTTAGCTGGCGCGACGGTAGGCTGGGGCTTTTTGCTCAAGGGTTTTATGATCTTCGTGCCGATTGTCGCACTTTTACCTTATTTTATTTCTCACCGACGGTATCAAAAATTGATAACTAATCCTTGGATTTATCTCGGATTATTTATCGGTGCGATGCCCACGGTAATCTGGTTAATTTTGAGCTGCTATAAATACAATGGCTTAATGCCAGTTTATGAATTAGTCAATAAATTACTATTTTTATCTAAAACCGATACTTATAACCCCGGCCCTTTTTATTATCTCTGGATTTTACCACTAAATATTTTTCCGTGGGCATTGTTTAGTACGATCGGGGCGATAATTATCTGGCGGAGAATGCTACCAAATCTCAATTATACGGCTGTAAGTTTATCGTTAGGTTATCCGATTTGCTTATTTATTTTACTCAGCCTATTTAAGACGCGGATGGCATACTATACCATGCAATTATTACCATTTATGGCATTGCTGGCGGCAACTGCCTTCGTAAAATTTATGCAAGTCAGTCGCCAGACGATCGGCTGGTATCGCTTTGTAACTGCGATCGGTTATGCTTTTAGTGGATTAGGATTTATCCTGACGATCTCAGGCATCATCGTACTGGTCGATCGACCGTTATGGGGAATTATTATTCCTGCGGAGGTGCGAATTTACGCGCTACCAGCCATCGTGCTGGGTTGCGGCTGGATGACAATCTTTAGCCTCTGGCAACGCTGGCAACCCCCAGCTACTCCCTTCTGGTTGGCTAGTTGGTTGATTCCTGCCTGGTTAACCATGATGAGCTTTAACTTCCAAGGCGCATTGACGAGTAAAAGTCCAGAGTTCAAGACTGCATTTTACCAGTTGATGAGCGATCGCGCCTTAATACAGCCGTCGGTAAATATTGCCAACCAACCGATAAATTTACTCGTCGATACCGTGCAAACCGATGGCTTCGAGCGGACAAATAATTCCGAGCGGACTCTGAATAACGACGAACATAAATCATTAATTTTATTGACGTTTTATACGCCCCGGTTGGGAAAACAGCTAAATAGCTTTACCGATTTACCAGCTAAGTCTTACGCATGGACATTAAAGATCGCGCCACAACTAGCCAGCAAAACGCGAATCGTCGGTAAAGTCAGCGGTTGGCAACTAATTCAGAAACTGGGAGATAAGTGATTTGCCATCTCACAATAGCACCTAGTGCTTAGTCTTCAACCGCCCTGAAATGTGTCTTGTCTCGCTAAACCGTCGGGAAACCCGACGAGCGCGAGCCGCAATTTCGGGCTAATAGCGAAAGTTCACTGAAGTGAACTAAGAGATTTTTCTTCTGGTGTATGAAAGCACCCTGCCCTGCCTTATAAAGGGGGGGGCTTTTCCGGATCCCTCCCCTTTATAAGGGGAGGGCTGGGGTGGGGTAGATGTCTACGATCGTTACTAATATACTTGTGTAGGTTGCGTTCAGATGAAGAAAATGCGCTTAATTGTGGTAACGATCGCTTAGTCCCATATAATCAAACTACTCGATATTTACAGTGTGCTACTAAATGTAACTCCTATGAACCTTCCCACGTTCACTCTACTCATCGTTGAAGACGTTATGGAAAGTCGAGAGCTGTATCGAAATTGCTTGCTAACCGATGGAAGCTGTGAATACAATCTACTAGAAGCGGCATCGGTAGCCGAGGGACTGGAATTTTGCCAGACAAGATCGATCGATGCTATTTTGCTCGATTATTTACTCCCCGATGGCGATGGGCTGAAATTTCTGGAGGCACTAGCGGCGCAAAATAACCGCATTAATCCACCCGTGGTGATGATGACGGCATACGGGGACGAAACGATTGCGGTGCAGGCGATGAAACTCGGTGCCCAAGATTATCTGCCAAAGCACAAGTTTTCGCCACAGCTATTGGTTTCAACCATCCGGGGCGCGATTGAAAATGCCCGCTTGCGGCGGCAATTGCAGCAGAGCCAAGCGCAATTACAAGCCGAGCGCGAACGCGCCCAAGCCACTCTGGAACACCGCAATCAAGAGCTGCACAGCTTTGTGCATACCGTCTCTCACGATCTTAAAGCACCCCTGCGGGCAATTGCCAATCTTTCTAAGTGGATCGAAGAAGATTTAGAAGGTACGCTTCCAGCCGCCGCTCAACAGCAAATGAGACTGTTACGGAGCCGAGTAGATCGGGTGCAAGCCACGATCGATGGACTGCTCCACTATGCTCTGAGCGGACAAACGGACGGATCGAGCGAGTCTGTGGATGTGGCGCAATTGCTGGCGGATGTCATCGATTCGCTCTCACCACCACCGACATTTCGCATTGAGATTGCGCCCATGCCGATCGTGACTAGCAACCGGATTCGATTGTTCCAGGTGTTTGCCAATCTGATTGGTAATGCGATCGAACATCATCACAGATCTGATGGCTCGATTCAGGTTGCGGTACGAGAGCTAGAGGATGCGTACGAATTTAGCGTCGCCGATGATGGTGTGGGGATTGCCCCAGAGCAGCACGAGCGGATTTTTGGCATGTTCCAGGCGGTAAACCCGCAAAATCGACCGGATAGTACGGGGATTGGCTTGGCAATTGTCAAAAAAATTGTTGAATCTCAGGGCGGTACTGTTTGGTTAGAGTCGCAGATTGGGGAGGGTACGACGTTTTACTTTACTTGGGTAAAACATATTTGATAAGCGAGAACCCTGGAGATCCCCCCTAACCCCCCTTCAAAAGCGGCTCGCTATGGGCGGGGTTCCCCCGCACATAAAAGCGAGACAAGACAGGGGGGATCGGATCCGGAAGTCCCCCTTTCGCTGCTAAATTTGCCTAGATTTCACCAAAATCTACCTAAAGGCAGTGGCTCCGATCCCCCACGATCGGTTAGATTAAAATATTAATTCCTCACATCACTATCTCCACATAGCTCGATCTGATGACATCCGAACCCATGCCAGAATCAAATGAGATCGTTCGCTTAGTACCAGCTCCAGCTCAATTTCCGATCGTCGGGATTGCAGGTTCGGCAGGCGGTTTAGAAGCTTTTACCGAACTTCTGAGCCACATCCCGATCGATACGGGGATGGCATTCGTGCTGATTTTACACTTGTCACCCGACAGGGAGAGTTTCTTGGCGGAGATTTTGACTAGAGCCACAGAAATGCAGGTGACTCAGGTGCGGGAAGGGATGGTGGTAGAGCCAAATCGGGTGTATGTCATTCCGCCGAATACGCAAATGAAGCTAGTTAGAGGCAAGTTTCATTTGTCACCTCGCGAGAAGGTTTTTGGTAGATATATGCCTGGAGATGCCTTCCTGACCTCGCTAGCGACAGATCGGGGCAATCGCGGGATTGCGGTAGTATTATCGGGAGGTGATGGTGATGGTACGTTAGGTTTGACGGCAATTAAGGTTGCAGGTGGCGTGACATTCGCTCAGTGTGAGGACACGGCTAGATTCGATAGTATGCCGACTTCGGCAATTGCGACTGGGAATGTGGATTTTGTGCTGTCGCCGGAGCAAATTGCTGTAGAGTTGGTGGATATCGGTCGCAATCCGCTGTCGATGCTTCCGCAACTACTAATCACAGCGGACGAGCGAGAAATGGGCGCATCGCAAACTGCTTTAATGACAATTTTTGCCTTACTCAGAGCGAATACGGGTGTCGATTTTAGTTATTATAAGCCCAAGACGCTAGACCGCCGCATTCAGCGGCGGATGTTGTTGTGCAAGCTCCAACGGTTGGAGGATTATGTTGTGTATCTAGAAGCACATCCGACTGAAGTTAAGGTATTATATGAGGAAATCCTAATTCATGTGACTAGTTTTTTCCGCGATCCGCTAGCGTTTGAGCTGCTCAAGACCAGAGTTTTTCCAGATATCACCGCAAATAAGTCGATCGAGTTGCCAGTGCGGATTTGGGTAGCGGGTTGTTCGACGGGAGAGGAGGTCTATTCGATCGCGATTTGTCTGTTAGAGTTCTTGTCAGAGCGCAATCTCCAGGTCTCAGTTCAGATTTTTGCCACAGATATTAGCGAACCCGCCATCGACACCGCCAGGGCGGGAATTTATGCCGAAGATCGACTGATGGATGTTTCGCCAGAACGCCGTCGTCGGTTCTTTTATCCAGTTGAGAGTGGGTATCATATTAGTAAGACGGTGCGGGAACTGTGTGTATTTGCCCGTCAAGATTTGAATAGCGATCCGCCGTTTTCTAATGTCGATCTGATTAGCTGTCGAAATGTGATGATTTATCTCGGCGATATGTTGCAACAGCGGATTATCCCGATCTTTCATTACAGTCTCAATGATACTGGCTTTCTCCTGCTCGGCACATCCGAAAGTATGGGAAGATATATAGATCTGTTTAACATTGTTGATAAAAAGCACCGAGTTTTTGCCAAGAATCCGATGGCAAATCGGCAACCATTATTATTTACCCCCAATAATTTTTCATCAGTGAGAATGAGCCGCCAAGATCGCGGCATTAACGAGCAAAGTTTTAGCGATCGCCAGGTGCTCCCAACGGTGGCATCAAACTTCAATCTTCAGGGCAAAATCGATCGCTTAATCGTCGATCGCTATACGCCGATCGGGGTAGTAATCGATGATAAAATGCAGGTCTTACAATTGCGGGGCGAGGTCGATCGCTATCTCAAATTAGTGTCGGGAATTGCCAATCTCAATTTATTTAATCTCGTGCGGTCTGGTTTTGCGACCGAACTGCGAACGGCGATCGCTCAAGCGCAACAGCAAAATATCCCCATTACTAAAATCGGACTGCGAGTTAATGATAAAGACAGGTTGAGTAGCTTCAATCTTCAGGTCATCCCCTTTAAACTACCGCCGATAGAAGAAAGCCACTTTTTGGTGTTATTTGAAGATGTTCCCCCGATCGATCTTGGGAATAATGAGTCGTCGAGCGGAATACTGCCCCAAGGTGATGTCGAGCGCGATAATATTCGACTCAGACAAGAACTCACCACTGCTCTAGACGAACATCGAGCGACTCAAGAATATTTACGCGCGCTCGTCCAAGATCGGGAATATAGCAATCAAGATCTCAAAGTTGCTAATGAAGAAATCCTATCGAGCAACGAAGAACTTCAAAGTACGAATGAAGAACTAGAAACCGCCAAAGAAGAGATCCAGGCAACTAATGAAGAACTCCATACCACCAACGATGAACTCCGGTGTCGCAATACAGAATTAGATCTAGTAAATAACGATCTCACCAATTTGCTCTCAAATATTAACATCCCCATTCTGATGTTAACTAGCGACATGCAAATCCGCCGCTTTACACCGATGGCGCAACGGTTATTTAATTTTATATCGACCGATACCGGACGACCGTTGAGCGACATCACCACCAAACTAAATCTGCAAGATCTAGAGCCATTAATTGTGGAGGTACTCGAAACTCTCAACGGCAAAGAAATCGAAGTCCAAACGATCGAGGGAACTTGGTATAGCCTCCGCATCCGCCCCTATCGCACCACCGAAAATCGGATCGATGGCGTGGTCATCGTCCTGCTCGATATCGATGCCCTCAAGCGCAGTGCTGCCAACATCGCCGCCGCTCGCAACTATGCCGAAGAGATCGTCGAAACCATGCAGGTACCACTGCTGGTCATCGAATCAGATCTGCGGGTGAATACCGCCAATCGAGCGTTCTGCGACACCTTTGAGGTGTCTCAACTCGATACCGCCAACTCGACGATTTTGGAGCTGGGAAATGGCCAGTGGGACATTCCCGGTTTACGATCGATTTTAGAGGAAATGTTTACCACCGATCGCCTCCTCCAAAACTTTGAGGTCACGCATACCTTCGAGCGGATCGGTCAGAAAACGATGTTACTCAACGCGGTGAAGATTATTACCGCTGAGGATACCAACCGGATCTTACTCTCGATCGAAGATATTACCGAGCGTCAGCAGTTTGAAACCGAGCGATCGCAACTGCTCGAACAGGAACGACTCGCCCGTCATTCCGCCGAGAGTGCCAACCAGATGAAAGATGAGTTTTTCTCCAACCTCTCCCACGAATTGCGGAACCCACTCACCGCCATCATCGGCTGGGCGCAACTCCTCCGCACTCAGCAGCTAGAGCAGACCAAATTCGATCGCGGTTTGGAAGTCATCTTTCGCAGTGCCCAGGCGCAATCGCAACTAATTGAGGACATGCTCGATCTCTCCCGCATTACCAACGGTAAATTGCAGCTCACCCCGCAACAGCTCGATTTAGCCGCCGTCATAAATGAGGCCATTGAGTCCGTCCAAGTTACTGCTGATGCCAAATCGATTCAGATAGTCGCCGATCTTACCCAGCTCCCGCTCGTAGGCGATATTGACAGGTTGGGGCAAGTGTTTTGGAATCTGCTGACTAATGCCATTAAATTTACACCCACTGGCGGACGAGTCGAGATTACCGCGATCTCATCCCCGACCGATCTTCAGATTTTTGTCAGCGATACCGGACAAGGCATCGATGCAGAGTCGTTACCCCACATCTTCGAGCGGTTTCGCCAAGGTGATGCTAGCACCACCAAAAAGACGCAGGGGCTAGGATTGGGTCTAGCGATCGTCCGGCACATCATCAAACTTCACGGCGGTACCGTGCGGGCACAGAGCGCAGGCGTAGGACAGGGAACCACCATTATCGTCCAATTACCGCTAGATGCCGCTGCGATTTCCATTCTGGAAGGCTCTGCCAACGATCTATTTCCAGTAGTACCACGTCAATTACCACCGTCAGAAGAGGCGATCGATCTGACTGGCTTACGCCTGCTCGTAGTGGACGATGAGGTGGATATTCTCGATCTGATCCAATTCATCCTCGAAACCGCAGGCGCAAGCGTGACGAGAGCCACTTCAACACCCGCAGCGATTTCGATCCTCACCGAAGCTGGCGGCGAATATGACGCACTCCTAGCAGATATTGGGATGCCAGATGAAGATGGAATTGACTTGCTCCGACAGGTGAGAGCGTTGCCTGTCGAATCAGGCGGACAGATTCCCGCCGCCGCAATTACCGCCTACGTCACCGAGCGCGAACGTCAACTCATACTCGCTGCTGGCTTTGGAATACACATGCCCAAACCGCTCGATCCCGATAAACTCATCCAGATGGTGGGCATTTTGACTGGTCGATTATCCGCAGGATAGAGTGTGCCAACGTCGATCGATAATTAAGCATTCGCGTTGCTGAATTAATGTATGAAACCCTAGGTAGGGGTAATTCATGAATTACCCCTACCTAGGGTTTGGGCGATCGAAAAGATCGGTCACTATTGAGCTACTTAGCAATCTATAATCAAGTAAGCTAACAGCGAGTTACTAGTAAGTCAAGATAATTTGAGGTTAGAAAATGGCATACAATAATTTCACATTAGAATTAGTTAAGAGTCGATTTAGTCTGACAATTATAAACAAACGATTTTGTGACTCCTTACCGATAGTTGAGCCACAACCAGAATTTACAATTGTCTTTAGTGACCTGTTTGAATTGGCTGAAGGCGCGAGAACTGAAAAGGCTAAATCAGAGTTGTTAGTTACTCCCATCCTGGCTCAAGCAACAAAATTGTCTGGGGGAAAGGTAAAACTATTTTCTGGAGAAGAGTTCAATGTAGACCAGGAGCGAGGTTTGAATGGGTTTTGTGATTTTTTGTTTAGCAGATCTGCTAATCCTTATACTATCGATGCTCCGGTATTAATGTTAGTGGAAGCTAAACGAGGTGAGATTGAATTTGGGTTAGGTCAATGTGTCGCTGAAATGATAGCGGCACAGCTTTACAATCAAGATCGAGGACAAATTATTCCGGTTATTTATGGCTGTGTAACCAGTGGTAGATTGTGGCAGTTTCTCAAACTCGAAGGTGATAATGTGACGATCGATCCAGATAATTACCCACTAATGCCAATTCAGAAAGTTCTTGGTATTCTCAAATCGATATTAAGTTAGTCTAGAGGATCGGTGCGTTACCCTTACGGGATAACACACCCTACTTTAACTCGATCGGGAATCACCTCAGCGTTTTTTGCCTACCCCTTTTGATTGAAATAGTGCTGAAAAATTAGAAGCGAAATCTGTCAATATATAGACAGACAAATTAAATAATTTTGATTAAGATTAGCACTTATAAATTATAGAATTATAAATTAAACATTAAGATAAATATCTAAAATAACGATCGAATAGAAATCCTTTCCTCACGAAATCCTCACAACATTAGTTTAAGCTCTAATCATCAAAAGCAATTTTTTGCGAGGATTTTTATGCAAAATAGAATCGAAGTAACTAAGTCTGTGCCCCAAGAACGCTGGGGTGAATTTTTCGACCAGTTTTCTGACGGTAATCGCGGACGACAGATATCGATCGAAATTATCAGTTCCGAACTCGGTGACGAAAAGTTGATTGAGAATGCGCCGTTAATGGCGATGGTTTACGACCGACCGGGCAAGGGTAACGATTTGGTAATTGAAACAGGTCGCGATGAAGTCACTTACGCTCACACTGTCGATGCACCAACCGAAGTCTTCACCGGACAAAGCGAAAGCGGACGAATGTTAGCAGTGTGGATTAATGATGCTACTGGGATAAAAACATTAGTTAAGCTACAACCAGTCGAACCATAGCACTAGATTATTGAATATGCGATCGATCGCGGCTATCAAGTAATTGACTTTACGATCGCGCCATTATAATTCGGTTATTATAGTTCTGAATCAAAGGTGAGAGAGACGATTAGTTCGCTCAAAAGCGATCGTAAAGCTTTTTATTCGTCGAACATCTATCTACTGGCTGGCGTATTATTTGAACAGCAAAGTCGAGGCTCCCAAGATCTATCAGCAGAACTCCGACAGGTTATGACTGCTTTTTAGCTGGTAATGTAGAGCGGGGGCAATACTTCTCGGTTAGGTAAATAACCTAAGTTGCGACCTCAGAACGCCGACGATTTTAATCGTCAGCAGTTCTTAACCCAGAAGTAATTGACTTTACGATCGCGATCCGATCGCAGTCAAACCCATGAGATACTGAACTCAGTCGCCTCAATCTGAGTCATCTCATGAAAACTCTGCCATCCTCAGAAGCTCTCCGCCGCTTACCCCTTG
>NZ_JANYJC010000367.1 GCF_025361915.1 Chamaesiphon sp. GL140_3_metabinner_50 | reverse complement strand
TGAGTGTTACAGGCTAAGGCAAACGGAAAAAATACTCGCGCCGTTACTAAACAATTGCTGTGCGAAAAGTTAACGATACTCGCCGCTCTCGCCGTAAAATGCCACCATTGATTCGATCTCTTTTGCGTGCGGGAATGCCATGTTTCCATTGGTAGCGCGCCGCACCAGCGAGTACTAGTAGACTACCGCATTCGAGCCATAAAGATTCACTCCCCAATCCAGCTACCTCTGTAAATTTCATCATGCATCCAGAGCCGAGCGTCAGCGAACAGACGATCGCCCCAAAGCAAGGAATACAATCGACATGAGCGGAAATGCCCTGTCCTAGTTCGTATTCGTTGATGATTAATTGGTCGGGAATGTCTTGCATATATTCGTCCGCTCGCAGCCTAGCCGCCAGCGGTTGCGCCCAAATTGGCAAACACCCCAAATACATCGATTTGTCGATTTTGCGTGCTTTGTAGTCGTATTTGTAGCCATAGTGCTGAACGCGCCGTTGGAGATCTGTCAGCCACGGCTGGCGATCGATCTCATCTAGCAGTAATATCTGGGTTGGTCCGTCGATAAATCCCGCCACATAATTTAACCCCTCAATTGTCATTAAACTTCAGATGATTATTATATTAAATTAACACGCAACTGTTATCAGCCAAAGGATATATCGATAGATCGAGTAAATCAATTAAAATTAAGAATAATGGATGTTCTTTAGCTAAATTTATGTCGCTCAGTCGTGCTAGATTTCATTGGCTTAAAGCCTTAACGATCGCTACCTTTATCACCATTGCGATTCCGATGCCGGGACGTGCTGCCGATCGCATTGTCGGACGGTTCCCGCCTTTCAAAGATATCTCTATTTCGGTTGGCGATCTTGAAACCTTTGCTAAAGAGGGTAAAATTCCTGCGACTTATGCCGAATTAGCCAAACAAGTTCCACCAGAGCGGCTGCAACAGTGGCGACAGGTATTAACACAGCGATTTGATGTTAGTCCGGCTTATGTAGCGCAGTTTACCAATTCACCGTTAGTCGAAAAGTTATTAGATCGCGTCGGTGAATCTATTCAGCCAGCTTCGCGACAAAATGGGATGAAATCGCTACGAACGGCACTGATTAGTGCGGCTAGAGATCGGAAAGTAGGCTTAACCCCGATTAATTTTATCAGGCAGTTTCCCAGTCGCCAAATTAATCTCGATCTGGCGGAAGTATTCACCATTTACGATAATTTTACCGAATTATTCAAACGCCGAGACAATACGATTGTCGCATTCGATCGCATTGCCAATACTCAAGTTACTGCTAACAACAGCGATACCAATCGCATCGATCTCCGCAGTCGGGGGTCATTTCGATGGCAAAAACGACAATTTGCCTGGTTGGATAAATCGCGCCAACGGATGGTACCGGGGGATCTTTATCTACCGCAAACCAGCTCAACCGCGACGATGCCAATTATTGTAATTTCCCACGGTGTTGCTGAAGATCGCACCACTTATGGCTATTTAGCCGAACATCTCGCATCCTATGGGTTTGCAGTTACCTCAATCGAACATGTTGGTGGTGATGCCAATCGGTTTCGGCAGTATTTTTCGGGTTTGGCTCCCGCTCCAAAGGCGACAGAATTACTCGAACGTCCGCGCGATGTCTCTTTTTTTCTAGATGAATTACAACGTCAAGCACAAACCGATTCTACCTTGAGACAAGTGGATGTCGATCGGGTGGGATTAGTCGGACATTCGCTCGGCGGCTACACGGTATTAGCTTTAGCAGGCGCGCAAATCGATTTCGAGCGTGTCAAACAAAGCTGCACCCCCAATCGCTCGTTAAATCTTTCGGTGTTGCTCCAATGCCGAGCCAACGAGCTATCACCCCAACCATATCGCCTCCAAGATCCGCGCATTAAAGCGGTGTTCGCGATTAGTCCCCTCGGTAGCACGCTGTTTGGCAAGCAGGGGATGAGTCAAATTCGCGTACCAGTATTTTTGCTAGGCGGTGGCGAGGATATTATCACGCCTGTGGTACCAGAGCAAATTTATCCATTTACCTGGTTGCAAACACCCAATAAATATCTGGCTATTTTAGATAAGGGGACACATTTTTCTACTCAAGATATCTCTAAAAGCGATAGTGTTTTTCCAGTTTCTGAGAGTTTAATTGGTGCCGATCCCGCACAGGCACAGATTTATACTAAAGCACTTAGCACGGCATTTTTTCAAACCCATTTAGCCAACCTGAGTCAATTTCAGAGTTACCTTAATGCTGGTTATGCTAACTTTTTAACTCAGCCGAGTTTTCAGAGTGCCAATCGAGGGACTAATAATTTAGCCGCTCTTCGTTCCAAACCTGCGTCACTGCGGCTTAATTTAGTCGATGCTACTGTTAGTGAGTCGCTTTCCCAAGCTTTACAGCAAGATACTTCACGCGCTAGCAAATTAGTTCCTTAAATTAATTGTTAATTAGTTTTTTAGAATGGGAATTTAGACTCCTTAATTATTATACTAAAGCACCCCCACAACTAGAACCACTCCCCGCAGTGCAACCATAGCAGTAATCTTGCGTTTGAACTTTACCGATCGCATCTAGAGTTCCGGCGGCTAAAAGTCGATCGATCGTTAATAATTCGCCTGTGGGTGTTAACGATGGTAAGTTTGCCATTTGATTGAAATCACAATCGTAAATATTACCCAGATAATCGATCGATAGCTGGTTGCGACACATTAAATGTGAGACGGTTTCGGGGTTATGATGGGATTCTAAGAATTGTAAATAAGGCTGGTAAAGTTGGTGATGTTCTAGTTGAAATTTGGTTCTGCCGATCGGTAAGTTGGTAATCGGGAGCAGTTGGTTAAAACAAATATCAAAATCTGCTTTGAGAAATGCTTTATAATCTCGTTCTAGGGCGATGCGATCGGGTGTCAATCGAAAATCGGTCGATGTGGGAATGGGGGGATTATATACTAAGTCGATCTGTAAATTTGGATCGCTACCATAGCCCAGACGATTCAGCCATTGCAGTGCTTTAATCGAAGCATCAAAGGTGCCTTTTCCGCGCATTTTATCGACATTATCTGCTAAATAACAGGGTAATGAAGCGACAATACGCGCTTTATTTTGGGCGCAATAGGCGGGGATATCTGCGTAGCCAGGGACGAAATAGATCGTGAGATTGGAACGGACGATCGCTTGTTTGCCTGTGGCGACGGCGGCTGCTAAAATAGGTTTGAAACCATTGAGCAATTCTGGTGCGCCGCCTGTGAGATCGACGGTGTGAATTTGGGGAAATGTATGGATTAGTTGAATGACTCGATCGACAATCCGATCGGACATTTCTTCGGTACGCAGGGGACTAGCCTCGACGTGGCAATGGGTACAAGCGAGATTGCAACGTTTACCAAGATTTACTTGGAGGATGGTTATCGGCTGTTTGGTAAGGGGAGATTTCAGTCGAAGGGCAAATGGGGTAATATCTAAATCGATCGATGTTGGAGATGGTTGAATCATGTAGTGGCGATGACGATCTATCCCGATCGTAGCGTAGATTAGAAATGAGAGATCCAGCAATGCTCATGATGAAAATTGAGATTAGATCTGCTGATGCTGGTTTTTAAAAATAAAACTGCTGCAATCCGCATGATGTCGTCAAACTTATCGCCAAGATTGAAGCGATAAAATAGGGTAAGAGTTTTAAAATGAGAATTGCTGGAATTACCCCTACCATCAATTTCGAGATGTGAATTTAGCGATCGGCATCTACCCAACTGTACCAACTATTGTCATATGGCTAGCAATATTTCCACACCACCGATCGGATTAGCTACCGATTTTGATGAGATCGATCGAGCTATTACCAGCCTGTGCAGCCATCGAGAGCAATGGGCGCAAACGCTCATTCCCCAACGGTTAGTATATCTGCAAGATTGTCTCGATCGCACCTTTTCAGTTGCCGAAGCTTGGACTAATGCGGCTTGTGAGGCTAAAGGCATCGATCCTCAATCGCAGTTGGCGGGTGAAGAATTGACGGCGGGAGCGGTTGCAACAGTCCGAAATCTGCGCCTATTGATGATAACGCTCCAAGCAGATGGGCAACTCGAACCGCCCAAAATTACCCGGCGGGAGGATGGGCAAATTATCGCCCAAGTATTGCCAGCAAATCCGATCGAGCGATTATTATATTGGGGTTATCGGGGCGAAGTGTGGTTAGAACCCGGAACTTTACCTACTCAAGGGCAAATTTATCGCGAACCGACAGCAGCTAAAGTCGCGCTAATTTTAGGTGCGGGGAATGTTTCGGCAATTGTCGCAATGGACGCACTTTCTAAATTATTTAGCGAGAATCGAGTCGTAATTGTCAAGATGAATCCGGTGAATGCTTATGTGGGTAAATATATCGCCCAAGCCTTCGAGCCATTAATAACAGCGGGTTTCCTATCTATCGTTTATGGCGGTGTGGAAGTTGGCGAATATTTGTGTCAACATCCCCAAATTGACGAAATCCATATTACCGGATCGCACCGTACTCATGATGCGATCGTCTGGGGGACAAATCCGATCGAACAGCAGGATCGGAAAATAACCAATAACCCCCGCATCACTAAACCCATCACTTCCGAACTCGGCTGCGTTACGCCCATTCTCGTCGTACCGGGTAAATGGTCGCAGTCCGATCTTACCTTCCAAGCGCGTCAAGTTGCTGGTACGATCGCCCATAATGCCAGCTTTAACTGTGCATCGGGACAAGTCCTCGTCACCGCCTCCGGTTGGGCGCAACGGGACGAATTTTTAGCCGCCATCAGACGAGAATTAGCCGCCATTCCCCCGCGTCAAGCCTACTATCCCGGTGCCCAAGATCGCTACCGATCGTTCCTCGACAGATACCCCCAATCGGAGCCACTAGGGGCGCAAACCCCAGAAATCGTCCCCTGGACGCTAATTCCTAATGTACCGCCCGTAGCAGGCGAATATGCCTTAACTGAAGAGGCATTTTGCGGCATCTTAGCCGAAGTCGCCATCGAGTCCCAATCTGCACCCGATTTTCTCGCTAAAGCAGTAGAATTTGCCAACGACAGCATTTGGGGGACGCTTTCTTGTACCGTGTTAATCGATCCTCAAACTCAGCAAAAATACCACCCAGAATTCGACACGGCGATCGCTAATCTCCAGTATGGGGCGATCGGGGTCAATATTTGGTCGGCAATGTTATTTTATTTCGGCTCGACGACTTGGGG
>NZ_JANYJC010000351.1 GCF_025361915.1 Chamaesiphon sp. GL140_3_metabinner_50 | reverse complement strand
CGAATAGTCAGGATCAGCCAAGTCATATCGACGACGATGACGGCAAAAACGAATACATCCCAGCCCAACTCAAACATCGATCGGACAAAGAATAAAACTGTGTCCATAACGATCGCGACCGCAAAGACATCTGCCGAAATTCCGGCGATCCCTGGCTTTCGCGCCAGCATTCGATTGACCTGAATCGGTTCTTCGTCATAAATATCGGGCATTTTGATTACTCAATCCATATAGACAGAAATTCCTCTTCCTCGCGAGAACGGAGCAACGCGCGCACCAGGCGTGTGTCGTTTACGCCATGATTTTAGCGACAATGGTATCGACAAAGCCGACGATCGCGAGGAAAACAGCAGGAGGGATCACGACTTCGCTCCATTCAGCCCGTTCTCGAAATTTTTCGATCGAGGCAAGCCCAATGAGTACAAACGCGAGCAAAAATGCGGCTTTGATCAGGATGACGATTTTGCCCCCTGTCGTACTAATTAGCGTCGCAAAGGCTGGATCGGCAACGCTGGTCGTGTTGTCCATGATGGCGATCAACGCCCCAGCTCCTTTGTTATCCAAAATTAAGGCATTGGCTGGAGTCGTAAAGAACAGTAGCGAACAGATCGCACCGAGCGAGCCAACACCGAGTAAGATTAATTGCCGCTGCTTGCCAGAAACGCGAATTCGCTCAAATCCGCTCCAGGTTTTGGCGCAAAATTCATTGGCATACAGGCAGTAAACGCCGATAATTGAAACCCAAATTGCAGCCCCGAACACCGATTCGATTCCGAATTTAAACATCCAATTAGCTCCGACACTAATCGTGGCAAGAGACAGCCAAAATTCAACCGAACGTGCATAAATGGCTCGTTCGATGCAATTGGATTGTTTGCGTGGTTTATAGGTAGTTAAACTATTAATTTGGGAAGGCATTTTAGCTATTTTTCTTAGGTAAAGTTTGAGAGGCAAGCATACCGATCGCCACTAGAAAAGCAATTTTAATCGTAGTCAGATCGATCGAGAGCGAGGCTGGAACTAGTGCAGTAGATTTGGGGGTGAGGAGCGAGATCTCAAGCTGTTGCAACCATCGCTCGATCGCTATTGCCAGATCGATATTCACTGTATGAATAACCGCATAGATCGAGCCGAACACAAGCGATCCAGCCAAAGACCAGACAATAATTGGGATTGAGAAGTTAGTGGTAAACAAACAGCATATTTTATCTAATAACGCCCACAAGCCGCGATTTATATTTACTGACATATAGTGAGAACACTCCGCTAGAAACTCGGCTAAACTCAGCTAGTTCTCGCCTTAAAATTTTAGTTACAATTAACTCGATCGAAATCTGTATCAAGGCTAACAGTCAGATTCGATCGGTGATATTCGCCAAATGGCGTTAATTATTTTAAATAAACCGTACAAACCTGCTTATTTGCTGAATTTTCTGGTAATTTAGCTAATTCAGCTCGATTCAGTTTTCGACAATTAGTTTTGAGTTGGGGATTTTGGTAGGCAATTTGGGCGGCTAATTTACCCTCACTGGTATCGATCCAGGCTAGATTATTCCCCACACTGCGGACAGACTGGATCTGCCAACCAACCATCCCCATCGTGGCAACAGCGGCCGCGACAGTCGTGTAGAGCAACCCATGTGCCAGTGGCTTCGAGCTATCCGAACGATCGAGCAGATCGAGTTTGGCTAAGTATTGTAGCTGTTCGAGCTGTTCGAGCTGTTGTAACCCTGCTAATCGTTCATTCACATCTTGCATTTGTCGCTGCAAGGCACGAACAGATCCTTGGAGTGCGGCATTTGCATCTAGGAGCGGACGACTGACGAGATCGAATTCGGTGGCGAGGGTTTTTCCGGCAAGAGCTAAGGACGTAGATACCGATCTGGGGATTGCTTCATGGAGTGTATTGAGTTTATCCACGATCCCCATCATCTCCACCATTGGATCGTCAGGGTTGAGGTGATATTCAACTAGTTGGGAATAATCGATATTAGTTCCGAGTACGCGGCGTAATTCATAGTCGATGGGCGTTTCCAGTTCCGGTTCGCTGGGGGTAATTGGTGGAGTGAAGGTTGTTGGAGCCATAGCAATCTGCGATCGATAATCCCAAGATACTCATAGGGATCGCGATTTGCAGTGGGTGATTCGGCTGATTCTCTGATTCCAATCGCTCAACTTAGATGTTAAATTGGGTTCTTAGGAGATCGATTGCTGGCACAGCGGCACATGAGCCGTTCGGGTGGAGATCGTTGTGTGCGAAACATCTATCCATTCATTGCCGCTGCAAAACCAGATTTAGTTTTGCAGCGACAAACTTTTACCCCCGCACCGAACAGATCGGGTTTTTGTCTAAATTTATGGATCGAAAAATAAACAAGTCATCGAAAGAATGAAAAAGATTAGCGACAAGGCCAGTCGAGTTATTTTAAATACTTTGTTTTGGCTTGTGACAATTTTATGGTTATTATTGGCGGCGATAATTTTCATTACTTGTAAATCTTCAATTAATTGCTCTATCTGCTTATTATTGGCACTTGGCACAGTTCCATTAGTGCAAATAAATTATTGGTTGCGATTAGCAATTATTGCATTTGGAATTAGCTGGAGCGAGAATGTTATAGCGACATTGCAATTCTGCCATTAATTTAAATGGTGAGTTGGAATAAGAAGCATTAAAATAGAGTAATTCAGAAATGGAGGTTCAAGTTCATGGGCAAACGAACTAGCGCGGTTGAGGACAAGTCAGGAGCGGCACAGCAATCTCCACCCCAATCGAATGCGGCTAAACGTTCGCAGGCGAAGAAAAATCCCCTACCGCAAAAAATCTCTAAAAAAGCGCAAGAATCAGCCCAACTAGATATCGGGCAACGAATCTATCGAGCGATGGGTTCGGTTATTGGCAATATTAAAATTGGCAACGTCGATCCTGCCTCCGAACTTAAATCGGAACGCAAATTCCACCTATCGATCGAAGTTAATTTAGATCTCACCACCGGGCAATTTGAGTTTGTTGAAATGGCAGTCGAGCCAGTTCGTAAAAATGCTAAAACTACTCCAGACAAACCACCTAAAAAAAGTAAAAAAGCTCCCCAGAAATTCAAGCTCAATCCACCTAAACTATCGACAAGTAGATCTAATACACATAATGACGAAGTTGCCGATCGAACCAGAGAACGCATCATCGCGATCTTAGACAGTATCGAAGAGCTTCCAATCCAAATGGTCGATCGGATCGAATTAATTCAGTCTAGATCGCTGGAAATGTTCGGCTCTAAAATTTCCAATAATACTCTATATAAATCGGCGTATAAACCGTTGTGGCAAAAGACCGATTCGGTTAAGTCGGAAACAGATCTTCCTCGCTGAATCGATGAATTTTACCGAGATCGTCCTCGATCGCGTATGGCTCGTTAGTGTACTTGTAGATCCGCTTAATTCGTCCGACCAGCCCCGTAACTGCCCGAACCACGTCTTCGATCCCAAAAGATTTCTGAGGCACCTTCGCGGCGGTTTTAGCCGCTACTGCATTGTCAATCCGTTCGACTTCCCACTCGCCAGAGGTAAGTGCGAAGGATGAAACATTGAATAATTGATGTTCGGGCGATCGCACCACCCAGTTCGAGCCGTTGCATCCGATGACTTCACAATGCTCGATCGCTTCAGCATATTTACCTTGGCGGAGATCGATTCGATTGCGCCGCAGTATCGTACCAATCTCAACAATCGTCTCGGTTGCCAATACAACTGGTTCCAGCTTGCCATTCGTCGCGGGATTAGCCACAAAATCATCTGGCAAGGCAACAGCAACTGACTCTACTTCACTTTGAGCCTTGAGCGCGTTAATGACCGCTTGCTCCCGATTGGTGAAGGTACTCCACAAATCTTGTTTCCAGGCGGGTGAAAGACCTCCAGCCAGATCTTCCACCTCCGCCCAAGATTTCGCATCCAGTAACCGACTACCTAGTTCTAGCAACTGTTCGATCGATTCGATCGAGGGATGATGCAGCAGTTCCAGCAACAAGCGATCGTCTGGTTGAAGGTGACAAGCACGGATCTCATGGGCAATCTCCACTGTAGACCGATAAGTTTCATTTATGTTATCTGGCAGATTTTTCGCGGCGGCTGGAGTATAAGCTATACTTATATCAGATGAAGCTTCTAAGCAAGAAAGTTCAGGCTCTGAGTTAGATAGAACTTCAATATCTAACTCAGATAAAGACTGTTCTGACTCGAATCGTAAGACTTCAGATCGTGGTTCAGACTGAATTAGATCGGGTGAAGATTTTACGAGTAAGTTTGATTCTAAATTTAATGATTCATCTGTAGTTAGATTAATTTCCTCGCTCTCAGAGAATATAGTCTGCTCAGTAAGATGGCTAGGGCTAAAAGCTTCATATGTCAAAACTGTATGCGAAACTTCAGCATCAAAGAGGGTTGCAACAGTCAAACAAGAAGACTCTTCCTCAATACTTAATGCGACACAAGCATTGTCTAGACTAGGTTCTGTAGATTTCATACTAATTGGGGAATTAGCCAGTGTAACTATTGTATTTTTGTCATTCCATAAGGATAAGTAGTTTTTCTTGTACAATGTATTATTAGAAATTTTGGAACCAAACAGTTCTTGGTATTTCGCTTGAATTACAGCGATTCGTTCGAGAATTAGGCATGGTAACGTGCCAATTGCCTTGACTACACCCTGTAACTGCTCGAAGGTTAGATCGGCAAGTTTTTGGTTGTGCTCGTTAGGTTTGCGCCCTTTCTGCTGGAGATGTTTGATTAATTTATGGACGGAAATTCCCTTCCGTGGCGGAAATCCACAGTATTTCACATAGTATTCACTGTCAAGGGTACCATCGACCCAAGCCCAGATCCGTTTGTCGATCTCATGTCGATGTCTACAGTATTCTTTGTAACCTCTGGTCGTCAAGACATTTGCATATATCCAATCGAATAATTTTTGTTTATCATCTAAGCCCATAAATACGATGCCATAGGCAACGAATAGGGGGAGGATGATGTTTGTCTGATGATATCCAGTCCAGCCTGCCATCATGCTCAATTCAAGGTTCTCCTTCCATTCTTGAGCGACTTCACTCAGCCCAGATTGTGGATGCTGATATTTATCAATTTTCTGCGTATAGAGGGTGTACGTCCAGTCGAGTTTTGCTTCGATCTGCTCGATATACGCGCTGTGAGCTTGGGCGGATTTCTCAGCTTCGCGCAGAAACATCAATACCTGACCTTCATTGGTTAAACTTTCGAGGTTCATAATGGGATCTCCCCATGCGTCTACCATTAAGGAGCCACTTGCTGGCTGGACTGGTAATCGGTGCGCTCGATAGTTGCTATATTCACCTGGGGTGTTAGTATGGGCTTTAGGGTTGGGGAAAAGCTCCAGATCTCCAGGCTTAGGCACGAATCCAGCATTAATCAGAGTAACATGCATTAATGTGGCAACGTTAAATGTTTTGAGCGGACGAGGGAAGAAAAAGTAAACGTGCAAACCACCGCTGTTGGAACTGCGGACGAATACTGGATACACTAAGCCGATCCGATTGAGCGCGTCGAGTAGTTTCTGGAAAGCTTGACGGTTGTTAGCTGGGTGGTATGGGCTATCGATATCGATGTCGAGCATGGCATACCGCGTCTGGGTACCAAAACTTACGCCCAGTAGGAAAAGTAGACTTCCGTAATACTTAATAAATCCGCCAGTGTTGAGCGGATACTTACCGATCGTTACCCAGTTGGGGGTATCGATGTTATCGGCTCTGATGAATCTATGTCCGAGATAAAATAGCTTTGATAATTCGCTGTAGAGTTCGAGTTTCATTTTTCCTAGTTGTAGTGGCTTACAACTAGGGCATCTAACAAGATTAATACTTCTTTGTTCCGACGAGCGGCAACAGATATTAGTTTATCGGGCTAGTGTTTAAGTCTAATCTGAACCGATTGAAGTTGGATAGATGATGTTGAAGTATGGAAGAAATTAGGAGGTTCGATCGACCAATCTTGTCAATACATAATTACCGTCCGTGGTAATCTCAGACAACATCTAAACTACAGATTCGGGAGTTTTCAGAAAACTCACTTAAAACACTGGCAAATTTAAAAAATCCATGATAAGCTGATACCATACTGGCTTCAAGATTCTGTCGGAGAAAACATTCGTCTTGGAGAAGTAGATGGTAAGAGTATTGCAAAGAAGTACCACATCAAAGCCTGGGACATCCGTTCCGGGCTTTGGTTGTTGTGCCCTAGTAAATGGGGAGTATTTGACAGATTCGATCTGACATACTTAAATTAAAAATTGTACTTTGTCCATAATACCCCAAAAACTTGTTTTCGATCGACACTCGATCGGATTTATGATAGAGTTTTGTTGAGTATCGAACCACCATGACGGAAGCAGCATCCCAAGCCAAGCTATTCAAAAAAGAAATTACGCTCAAGTTTGACGGGTCGATGCCGGAAGCAGAGCCACTACCGGATAAAAAGGTTCGGGTTAAACTCACAGATGAAAGTGGGACTGTTTTCAGCGCAGTTTTGAATGCCAAGAGCTTGAGAAAAGCAGCAGCCACAGCAGCAGAACTAGAGCATTGGATCGGGGCGATCTCTGGGCAACTCCAAAAAGGCGCGGACGGATGGGAAATAGAGATCGCGGGAATTCAGGTCTTCGAGCAAAAGCTCAAACCCGCCAAAGACGAGATTCAATTAGATCGATAGAGTTCGTAGTTTCCGGTGTCTTGAGAGTGGGACGCTCCTGGTGCACTGGTGCTGGAGAGTACATCAATCGTCATCTTCATCATCAGGAACGAGTTCACCTAGTTTAGCTATCAGGTTAGCAATTTCAATCAACTTGGTGGCAAATTCATCTATTTCCAACTCTAGATCTTGAGCGACTTCCCAAATGCACCTTCCTCTGGGCGCATTAATGGTTGAATCGCCATTAATAATCGTGTGAGCCATCGAATGAAGATCGAGCAAATCCTGTCTGATTCCATCCGGCTCACAAATTCGGTAACGGATCTCATCAATGGTATCCACAGCCACCAGAATTTTTGTGGTGTCGAAGTTCTGTTGTAGCTCCTCTAGTTTCTTGCTGTCGAGAGTCCCGTAGTTTGTGTCGCAATTTTTTTTATTCATTGCTAAAAATATTTGTTGTCAAAGCCTGTTCTAGTAACGGTTTTAATTTTACTTTTACTTTTTGGTGCGTTGGGCTTTTTAACCATTTTACAACGATCGCACAATCCAGGGCTGGGGTGGCGTTAAACAAAGTGACTCTCGCGTCAGGAAAACGTGTTTGAAGAATCGCAATAGCCGATCCGATTGCAGGTAGCAATCGAAGAGAAGATCGATGCACTCTGTCAACAGGAGAGCATCACGGCAGAAACTTTACTAGAGGCTCTGTTTACAATCGCCCAGGAGCAAGATACATTGACAAACGTGGTGAGTCGAGAGCAAGAGCAATTACGAGTGCGAAAAGAAATGGGAAATCTCAAAAGCCGCATTACCCAACTAGGGAATTTGCTCAAACACGATTGATAATTTAATCTTCGAGCGGTCGTGATTTAAGCTAATTTACCCAAGGCGGTTTAAATTGGTGCGTGGCATGATAGCGATCGATAGACAGTGCTATCGATCGTGAGTTTTGGGTAATTAGTGGAGAAGTTAGTCGATTGTGAAAAATATCAGGATTCAAACCTGTAGCATGGGAATTGCGGCAATTATTAGCATTGGGCAACTAGCGGGCATTTTCGCCACAGCACCAGCAATCGCGGCTGATGGAGATCTATCTTGGCGCGATCGCAACCAAGCGCAAGCCGAGGTCGGCAGATTAGATCGAGAAATTACCGCCAATCCTAACGCTCCAAATAACTACAACGAGCGAGCGATGCTTAAAGATAAGCTAGGCGACCGCCAAGGAGCCTTAGCCGACTACAATCGGGCGATCGATCTCGAACCTAATTTCACGACGGCTTATCTCCACCGAGGTTTGTTTAGGGAAAATCGGCTGAATTTCCCGTTGGGCGCATTTTTAGATTACAACCGAGCGGTCGAACTCGATCCTACCTACGTTAAGGCATACCTCAATCGCGGCAGTCTTCGTTGCCGCAAAATGAATGACGCATACATCGGCATAGGAGATTTACGCCAAGCCGCACGACTCGCTAGGGAGCAGCATAAAACCGAGCTATATCGATTGGCAAACAGCGAATCGAGCAGATGCGAAGCTACCAGAAATACGCCACTCATCGCCGTAAAACCATCAGCGTCGAAGAGCGTTCCGCCAGTCGCTCGTCAACAACCTGAGCTACCAAAGCCAGTAGCAAGCACTGAACCTGTGGAACCCAACCAACCAGCCCTCAAGCTAGCGAGTAACCAGAGATCGTCGATCGCGACTCCTGTTGCCAGAGAGACTAGGGTTGTGGGAGTGGTTGCCCCAAATGTAACAAAATCTAGAATTGCAGCTCCACCAACGCCAATTGTAGCTACCGTCGCACCAAATAGTCAGTTCAAGCAAAGAGCAATCGCTGCTTACAAGCGGGGCGGAGATCGGTTCAAAGACAATAAGAAGGCAGCGATCGCCGAATACAGCACTGCCATCTCTTTCGACACGAACTACGCCGATGCCTACTTCAATCGGGGCTTGGCACGAAAGCTAACTGGCAACAAAGCTGGGGCAATTGCCGATTTGATTACCGCTGCAAATATCTATCGACAACAACAGCAACAGTCTCATAGTGATGAAGCCATGTTACTAGTTCGCGAACTCAAAGGTTACAAACCGCGCCCAAAAAACTAGTTTTTTGGGCGTGATAGTTCAAAGCTCGTCGGCAATATTAGGGTCGAGATCGATCGCCCGATCCAGATCGAAATTTGCCCCTCGAACGTCATCGAGCAGATTGCGTTTGAGCAGACTCCGTGCAAAATAAGCAGCAGCTAAATTGGGAGCGAGGGAGATCGCTCTGTCATAGTCAACCAATGCCCCCAACCGATCTGCAAGTTCCTGATGCTTGAGCGTACCGCGATTATAATAAGCTTCAGATAAGGTAGGAGCTAGCTCGATGGCACGGTCGTAGTCAACCAGGGCACCTGAAATATCCATCAATTTGACATTCTTTAACAGTCCGCGACAGTTATAAGCCGGAGCAAAGTTAGGATCGACGCAGATCGCTAGATCGTAATCTGCTAGAGCGTATTCAACATCATCAAGTCTGTCATATTTAATCAAACCGCGAGTGGTGTACGTCGAAGCATCGCGAGGGTTGAGGAGGATCGATAGATTGAGATCGGCTAAGGCTCCAGGAATGTCACCTAATTGCTGATACCTAAGCAAACCGCGATTGGCATAAGCAACGGCATAATCGGGGTCATACCTAACGGCTGAGTCGAAATCTGCCAGCGCACCCTGGATGTCACCCAAGGAGGCATACTTGAACGAACCGCGATAGTTATAGGATCTGGCATAACTAGGATCGAGTCGCACAGCGCAGTCATAAGCAGCTAAGGCACTGGGATAATTTCCACTTTGGGATTGATGATTGCCGATCGTAATATAGCTATCTGGGGTGATAACATCATTGTCTCGTTTTGACGATTTTCCTTTGGAAACGCGATGCGAACGCTCTGACATAATTTTGAGGTTTAAGTAGTTCACTTATATCATAAATTCCGCGAGGGTGTTGACGATCCGATCATTTCCTCGCTCCGATTGCTGTGGATGCGCTCGACCTCTATTCGGGATTGAGATTGATTCCCAATTTCAAAGCTGGATTATTCGTCCACCTGTCGCCAATGTGCGTGTAGATTGCCGTTGTCTTGGGATCGGCATGACCCAATAAATCCTGCACCTGGCGCAAAGATGCCCCATTTTGAATCGCCAACGTCCCCGCTGTATGCCGCAGAGAGTGCGCGGATAAAGTCCGCCCATCCCCATGTTTGAGGTTTAGTTCGGTCAGATAGCTATCGACAACGAATCTAATCCCCCGTCTCGACAAGCGGCGATCTTCCCTGTCTGGGTCGATGTGATGGCGCGGATGGTGAAGATTGATAAATAACGGCGTAACAGCGGTAGTACTAAATTTAGCCTGCCTCCTGGCGAGTAGATAGCGGTCTAGTAAATCCACCAAGTCGGGAATCAGCGGTACGACTCGTTGTTGTCGCTTACTCATCACGGTAATCCCCACACCCGTAGGAGAGCGAACGATATCGCCCACATTTGCCCGATAAACTTCCATCGATCTTACCCCCTCCAATGTCATCAATCCCAACAAGAAGCGGTCGCGGAGGACTTTGATTGGGGTTGATTTAGTCAGTGGAGCTTGGAGAAAGGTCTGGGCCTCACTAGCAGTCAAATAAGTAATCGAGTCAGCCGGATCGCCGCGTCGCTTGGGTGCTTTTACTCCCCAGACAGGGTTTTGAGAGAGTAGCCCATATTCCATCGCTGCATCGTACATCCGACTGATGGTCACGAGTTTAAGGGAAATAGTGGCGGGTTTATATTTTTGCTGGACGAGATGATGACGGTAGATTTTAATCGCATCCCGCGTCACAGTTAGGGGTTGGAGTTGATTGGCTTCACACCAGAGCAAGTACTGTTTGCTTCACACCAATAGGTGCGAATGGTTTCGGCACTAGCACCACCGGAAGCCACATCAAATTGGAGGAAGTTGGTAAATACCCTAATTAATTCATTGGCATCGAGGACGAAAGTGGTGGTGGTAGTGATTGAAGTATTGGGTCGATCCATAGCTGCACGCCGTGAAATTTGGGAATAGTTTGGCGATCGATCATCTGAGTAATTTAGAATATTTCATACTCGACATCTTTCGCTGAAAAATCTTCACTGTTGCGGGGCTTCTTTAAATATACCGCTAAGGTGTATTAGCGGTATATAGTTTTCCTGAAATTTGTGCCACATAATAGTTAGAGCCGATTCTCAAATTTCGAGGTTTCCGATCGAAAAGCCAACAGATCCACACCGATTTGAGGGGGTGGAAAAGTAAGATAATATTCAGGAGCGGGGTAAATCTAAATTAGATCGGCTAGTGTATTAGTAGCCTGAGCTTGATATTTATGGCGATTGTCATCGTAGCAATTTAGAGTATTAAGATTAGCGTGACGACTCAATCCTTGAGCCGCTCGAATGTTCCCATTACTGGCATCAAGATATGCCGTAATCGCACTATGTCTAATCCGATGAGGAGAGACTATCTTATCGATTCCGGCTGCTTCGCTAAACTCTCGCACTAGGCGATAAATAGTGCTACCGTCAAGTCGATGCCCCTTACTGCGCCTATCTAGACTGGTAAAGAGAGGATCGGACGATCGATAGTTGTCTCTAGCCACCAGCCATTGTGAGATCGCGATTGTGGTTGCTGGCGATAGATCGACCTGGCTTTTTTGGATTTTTCCCTTCCCCAAAATCGATAATCGTCCCGATTTGTCGAAATCGCCCACATCCAGGCTACAGATTTCATTCCGGCGCAAGGCATTATCCCAGAGCAATCGCAAGATGGCATAATCTCTGATCCCTTTGATGGTGCTGCGGTCTGGAATTTGGAGCATTTCTCTAAACCCAGCTACCGCAATCCCTGTGGTATCGCTATAGCTCTCGACTTTCAAGCAAGTGACATCAGCAAGATTGAAGCTGCACTGCTCTACTTGACGGGCATAGTCTACAAAAGATTTGAGAGCTGACAGCCTGACGTTAATCGTGCTGGGGGCTAATTTAGCATCGATGAGTAGTTGTCGGTAGTGTAGAACTTGATAGACGGCTTCTGACTGTTGTAGAGAGAGAAACTGACTCAAAAGCCGCTCTGATACTTCGCGATCGTAGGTACGGCGGCAGAAATCGGCGATCGCTTTGCTATAGTTTCGCTTGGTATTGGCAGAAATTTTCAGTCGCAGAAAGTCAGCAAGAAGATCCGAAGAACGAGTGACTTCAGGCGCGTTGGGTAATGGAATGGGTTTGGATACTGGCGATTGCATGGAATTAATAGGCAAGCGAGAGAGCGACTTTACTTG
>NZ_JANYJC010000342.1 GCF_025361915.1 Chamaesiphon sp. GL140_3_metabinner_50 | reverse complement strand
CCGATGACGGCATTAGCTCAACCGCATACCAATCCCGCTCTGACTGCACCGACACCAGCCCAAGTACTGGCTTGGCAGGCTTTAATGAAGGAGTACTTACCACAGGTGCGGGTAATTCCACAGACACATAAAATGCTCGGTCAGTTGTAATTTGCTATGTAATGAAGTGCTTATTATCTAGACGACTGAAATAAAATCGATCGATATTTACAGATTGTTGAAATAGTTGTGTACAATACTGTCGTCGATTCATTGGCGCAATGGTGTTAGCAAAAGAATCGATGTTCGGAATTATTGTTTAGATAAGGTAGATGGCGATGAATCCATTAATCGGAATGCTAGCAAGTCAATTAGGCGGCCCTGTCGTCCAGCAAATTAGTCAACAAATTGGTGCAGACAATGGCACCACCAAATCTGCGGTGGGGATGGCTCTACCGATGCTGCTATCGGCAATGGGCAACCATGCAGCCACTCCAGACGGTGCTAATGCCATTAACCAAGCAACTCAACAAAACGATGACTCGATTTTAGGTAATCTGACGGGATTTATCGGTAATGCTGGTGCGGCAAGCATGGGGAGCGCATTACTCGGTCAGGTGTTAGGCGGTGGCTCTCAGAATACGATCGCGAATAATATTAGCCAACAGACAGGCATGGATAATGGGATTGTGACCCAACTATTGGGAATGCTAGCACCGATTGTCATTGCGGCGATCGGTAAATTCAGTCAGCAAAGCGGTACCGATCCTAGTAGCATGGTGCAAACTCTGGGTGGTGCTAGCGGCGACAATGACTTAATTGGTATGGCAACAAAAATGCTCGATGCCGATGGCGATGGTAATCCGATTAACGATTTGGGGAATATTATCGGTAAGCTGTTTTAGTTAATTACTGGCAACTAGTTAGTTACTAGTGAGGTAGATGCAAGTTATGTCTATATCTAGATTAATTAGTCGCCAGTCACTAATCTGCTACAATCTAATGCTGTTTGGGGCTGTAGCTCAGTAGGATAGAGCGATCGCCTCCTAAGCGATAGGCCGTGGGTTCGATCCCCGCCAGTCCCGTTGTCTGGATGAGTAAATTGTGGTAACTTGAGCCTAGCATTTGCTAGATTTGTCCTATCCAAGCTCATTGCAGCATGGCGCATCATATTATCCCCCGATCTCATTCAAATCCAGTTATTAAGCAACGCCACCGCCGTCGCTGGCGATTGTGGAAACTACTAATCCCGATTTCACCGCTACTACTACCGATCGCCTGGTTTGGCTACAGAGAGATTGAAAATACTTGGATCGAACCCCAAGTGATTTTTGTCTTGGGTGGTGAAGAAGAACGCGAAATCTTTGCGGCCAAATTTGCCCATACCCACCCCAATCTACCCGTGTGGATTTCTGGCGGCGCACCTCAAGGTTATGCCAATCGCGTGTTTAAGAAGGCTGGCGTTTCGACCAAAAATTTACATTTAGACTATCAGGCGATCGATACGGTGGGCAATTTTACCACGATGGTCGATCGATTTGAAGCCAAAGGTATTACTAGTGTATATCTCGTGACTTCCGATAACCACATGCAACGCGCTAGAGCGATCGGCGAAATTGTCTTTGGTAGTCGCGGCATTAAAGTCAAACCTGTAACTGTCAATAGTGACAGACCCTCGGAACCAATTCAAAAAACCGTCAGAGATAGCTTTCGATCTCTATTCTGGCTGACTACTGGCTATGCTGGCGGGAAGGAGTAGGGGATGGGAAGTAAGGAGTAAGAAGTAAGAAGTAAGGAGTAGAACTGATGCTAAATCCTATCCCTTATTCCCTCTTCCCTACTCCGCACCCCCATCTCTCATCTCCCATCTCCCAACTCCGCACTCCCATCTCCCATCTCCCAACTCCCCTCTAAGCCGCAATCGGACTTTGCCCAAACAGATGAGCGAGTAGAGTATGGCTGAGTTCGCGATTCCAGGTGTGAACTCGTACCATTACCCGCGAGAACACGAATGCGAGTTCGATCGCATCGACAGTCGTAGCTTTACCCACTAGATTATTGCCTTCTGTTCGTTCGCCCCGATGGTGTTTGGCTAGCGACAGAAGGCTTTTTGTCGATCCTTTGACTTGTCCGTAATAAGAACCATCGAAAGCCCAACGGCTGAAGCCCCAGAATTTAGCGAGGTGATTGACTTCATCTTGAAATGGTTGGGCGATGGCTTGTTGGAGCGCACCTGTAGAGTGTGCCATCAACCATAAATAAATCGATACGGCTCCCCATTCGGTGGAGATGCGGCTGAGGGTGTGGTTGGAGACAGCTTTTAATGCTGAATCGATCGATTGGTGCATGTTGACGCTATTGGGTTTGAGTTGCATTTTTTCGCCTGTTAGCTGCTGGTAGATTTTCTTGAAAGTTGGCGCGTGTTGGCGTTCTTCTTTTTCCCAGGCTCCTAAAGTAGCGATCGAACCATCGGGATTTTGGGTACCGCCGATAAAGTAAGCCATTCCTGGATGAATCGATTTCATGTAGTTCCAGGTTTCTTGAGAATATTCACGGATCGGGGTTTCGATTTCGGTAGCACCTGCTACGAGCATGATAAATAAATCTGGATCGACTCCGACAATTTGGCTGGTGGAAATAGATTTCCAATCGATGGGTTCCCATTTTCTGACGTTGGGTTGAGAAAATTGGGCGGGTAAGTCGATGAGGTGTTGGCTGAGAATATCAATGGTAATGTAGCGATCGACTAATCTATTCATCCGAGCGCGGATTTGCAAGTAGTTAGGATTTTCGGGACAGGATCCAGCTAAATCGGTGGCGATGTGGCGGCGGGTTTGAGTGAGTTTCATGGTTTGGTTCTCCTGGTGTTTTCGGTTGTTGAATACATCTTCACAGACCGATTTGTGAGGGTGCAATGAGTAACCTGAACTAAGGTGAACCAGGGTGAAGTAAGATCGAGTGACCCACCCCGCCCTTCGGGCACCCCTCCTGGGAGGCTACGGTGTATACACAAGTCCGTGAGACTTCGTTTTGAGATCTGAATCCCCCAAACCCCCTTAAAAAGGGGGCTAAGATCCGGTCAAAGTCCCCCTTTCCAAGGGGGATTTAGGGGGATTCCCATCAATTTCGCTTCGAGCTAGAGATGTGTATACACGGTAGCCTGGGAGGGAATTTTCACGCCTAGCCATTGAAAACACCTATATTTATGGAACCGAGAGAATTAGCATTGTGGTTGGATGGCGATCGGCAGCAACAGATCTTAGATCGCCTTGTAGAGCGACTGGGCTTGACGCGTGCGCGGGCTGAGTGTTTTTTACGATTGTGGGTTTATCTGCTGGTGAAGGAGCAGCGAGAGGGCAATCCTGCCGTAAAACCACCGCTACTGAAACTTACTTTGCTCGATCGACCTGTAAGTTGCAGTCATCGGGAAGCCGCCGAATTATTTTATAGCGATTGCGATCGGGGGAGCGATCGCTCGGCGGGAATGATGTTGGATAAATTAGCTGCGTTAGGCTTAATTAGGAAACAATTCGATGGCAATATCAGCCGGATTGAAATATTAATTATTGCCACCGAATTGGAGCCAGAAATTGCCCCAGAAGTCACAGTTAGGATCGATCCTTTCGATCCGCGTTGCGATGCCATTCCGATCGCCACTTTACTCGCAGCCAATTATAATTGGATGAATCACAACACGGAGGCGACACCGCACCGAATTGTGAATATTCTGCGCCAATGGGCGCGTCAATACCTGCGTGGAATGCGCGTATTACGCCGTCAGGATAATCTCAATCCGATCGGTTTTTATATTTTGTATCCAACGCTCAAGGCTTCGGCATCGAACTTTTTCATCGCGCCTAGTAAGAGTTTGCATTTAAGCGCGATTGGCGATACCGATCCGTTTGTGATGGCTGAAGCTGGAGATCTCGATTGCGAGTCGGTGTTTATCCGGAGTTGGGCTGTCGATCGCGAATATCTCGATCGATATCGAGTGCTGTTTTTAGAAGATACGCAAAAAACTTTAATTTCAATGCAGACAGATTTTCCGAATTTGTGCGATTTATATACGATGATTATTCATCCTAGTTATGAATATCAAGCATCGGCATTAGGCTTCCAGCATTTGAGTCGCGATCGGCAATTATCGCTCTATTGGATGTATTTACCACTCGATCGATTTTTAGCCCTGAATATTACCGATTGCTTTCCACCTCGATCTTGATGGTAGTTAGATTGTAAATTAATTGTCCGATCGCCTAGATCTGAGGGTAACGCGCTCGATATAATTGTAATTATGAAACGATTATTTAAAATCTCTCGATCGTTGCTGGTGACTTACTACGCCTATATGTTAGAGTATCGGGCTGAATTGCTATTGTGGGCACTTTCAGGCTCGTTACCGTTCATCTTGATGGGCGTGTGGACTCAAGCAGCACAACAGGGCAACTTTGGATTATCTTCGATCGATTTTGCCCGCTATTTTTTGGCAGTTTATTTAGTCCGACAGCTCACTGTTGTCTGGGTCATTTGGGATTTCGAGCGCGAGATTGTCGATGGGAAGTTGTCGTTTAGGCTATTACAACCGCTCGACCCGGTTTGGCATCATATCTGGTCGCATATTGGCGAACGTTTTGCTCGGTTACCATTTATTTTTGGTTTAGTTTCATTCTTTTTTATTCTCTATCCTAGTGCTTTTTGGGTACCTAGCTTGAGTCGTTTGGGCTTATTTGCAATCGCC
>NZ_JANYJC010000335.1 GCF_025361915.1 Chamaesiphon sp. GL140_3_metabinner_50 | reverse complement strand
CCCGTCCCCCAGTCCCCCCATTCACCCAGCCCCCCCGTCCCCCACATCAAATGAAAACAATGCGCCTCTTCCGCATCATCTGGTTCGGACAGATGATCTCGATTATCGGTTCTGGCTTGAGTAGCTTTGCTCTAGATGTGTGGATCTATCAAAAAACTGGCTCGGTGACTCAGTTTGCCATCGCTTTCTTATTTGGATCGATTCCGCCGCTGTTGATTACCCCATTTGCGGGTGCGCTAGCAGATCGATGGAACCGTCGCTACTGCATGATGATTAGTGATTGCGGAGCTGGTGTGGCGATGCTGGCGATCGCGATCCTGTTATTTGTTGGTAAATTAGCAGTCTGGCATATTTATATCGCTGTAGCCGTTAGTTCTGCTTTTGGTAGTTTGCAATGGCCAGCGTATCATGCTGCCATTCCCCAATTAGTTGCCAAAGAAGATCTCACTCGTGCCAATGGTTTGACTCAGCTAGCCGATGCGTTAAAAATGCTGCTCCCCCCCATTCTCGGTGGTGCCTTACTCGTAACAATTCAGTTGCAGGGGGTGTTATTAGTTGACTTTATTACCTTTCTAGTTTCCATTATTACCCTGTCGATCGTCAGATTTCCGCCGAGAATTAGCAATTCAGAAGCAGAGGATGAAGAAAAAAAAGAATCAATGTTTGCAAGCTTCACTTATGGGCTAAGATATCTGCAATCTCGACCTGGACTACTCGGATTAATTGGCTTTTTTGCAATTGCCAACTTTTTCCTGTCGATGATTAGCGTTCTACTGACACCATTGATCCTCTCATTCACTTCTCCAGCGATGCTCGGTACCATCTTGTTTATTGATGGAATCGGGATGCTATTAAGTACGCTATTAATTAGTACCAGAGGAATGCCATCGCAGCAAATTAATAGTATTTTAGGGTTTCAATTATTAGGTGGATTGTGTATTGCAGCAACGGGCTTTCAGGCTTCTGTCCCCCTCGTCGCTGTAGCTGCATTCATATTTGCCTTTGGTTCGCCAATTGTCAACTGCTGTAGTCAAGCTATTCTACAGCGGAAAGTCGATCCTGAAGTTCAAGGTCGGGTATTTGCGATCGAAGGGATGATGAGCTACATTCTACAACCGATCGCCTATATTCTGGCTGGGCCATTAGCCGATCGAGTATTTGAGCCATTAATGATGACAAATGGTGCCCTTGCTAGTACGCTCGGTGTAGTGATGGGTGTCGGCCCCGGTCGCGGCATTGGGTTACTATTTACGATTATCGGTGGCTTATCGATGTTGTTACCCTTGCTTGCTTATCAATATCCTCGCCTGCGGTTTGTCGAAGTCGAACTTACCGACCAAATTTAAAACTTAGGAAATGTGATACATGTTCACACAGAAGTAGTGTGAAATTGAGGACATCAATTGAAATCATTACGCAGCGAGTAAAGTAGACTTTCTGCACTGCGTCAAAAATCTAAATAGAGGATTGATTCTTCATGCTAACGAGCGATTCAATTTATAAGGTAACTTTTCGACATATTTGCTAAACTTACATTTTTGGTGCGTTGGGCTATTTTAGCCCACTCCAATGTTGGATCGGAGCGATGCCCTTAATGCCAGCCGCTGCAAGTAATTCCGACCAAGCAGTTGTTAACTCCGGCTCTTTTGCTGTGACTAAACGGTTACCCATTTGGGTAATTGCATCGTACCAAATCCCGTTTTCAGCGAAGATTTGCGTCGTTTCTAGATCGGTTTTAGCAGCCGTAAGCTTGACAGGTGCCGAAATTCGCTGAATTTGACCTTGAACGACGAGCGGACGATCGACACGCTCTTGGCTATCGCAATATAAAGATACTTCCCAACGATAAATGCGATCGCCTTGCAGTAATGTTGTTGTTGGAAAAGAGACCCCAATCGCTCCAGATGAGATGCTACTTTTGGTAAGAAATAACTGTTTGGCGATCGGTTTGCCATTTTGTTCGCGCACGGCAATCTCGATCGGTAAATCTTTGGCTAATCCTTGAGGCACATTCAGCCAGACGGTAGGGCGATTGCTAGTCGTCCGTCCCCACGGGATGTTTTGGGGTGAGAGTGGCACTAGCGCAGCGATGCCCTGATACGGCTTGCACCCGCGCGTCCCGCCACCTTGAGCGCGATTGCCAGGGATGCCGAGCGAACTGGGTGGAATGGGTGGTTTCCAGCGAATTTTCTGGCTGGGCTTGGGTTTGATGGCAGGCTGGCTCTGAGCGATGGTTGGTAGTGTAGAGATCGTCACGATTGTAGATAACAGCGCGATCGTTGTTAGGCAACAGCTTTGGGCGATTTTTTGGATTCGATTGGCGATCGGAATGGGCGTTTTCATATTTTTACTTTTGTTGTTAACGATCGCGATCCAGAAACCAGTAATGACGTGCTGACGAGCGCGATCGATTGCATCCCAATTGGCAGCCATAAGCCGCTATTCAAGCCGATGAGGGCAATACCATAAATGGCGATCGTCGCGCCTCCTAATAGCAACCAACGGTAATAATTTTTTTGGGTAAAAGCGATCGCCCCACCGATCGCCGCAGATCCGATCGCGAGGAAGATCGATTGTGGTAATGTAACTGGATATAGTAACGGGCGATCGTCACGAACGGCACTGAGCATTTGACTGACCATCTGGGCGTGGATGAAGACTCCAGGCTGTTGCTGGGCAAACCCAGCCCCAAATGGAGTCGGCCAAAAATCGTTACTGCTGGGATTGACAGAACCAATTAGGATAATTCGATCTTTAATCGTGGTGGCGGGGAGTTCGCCGGAGAGGGCTTGCTCTAGGGTGACGGTTTGGGCGATGCCTTGGGCGGTACGACGATAATTGAGCATCACTTGGAGTCCTTGGGCATCTTGGGCGGTATAACCCCCCGCATTCTCTTCTAGGGGGGCGATCTGGAGTTTGCCAATGTGTAAACTTTGGTGCAAAAACTCAATCTTCAAATTTCGATCGCTCAAATAACGCATGGCGAGGAGGGTACTCAAGGCATTGCCCGCTTGACATTGAGAGGTAGAGGTGGGGTTCATCGCCACGAGCTGTCGCCGTACCGCTCCATCGGCATCGCGGACGAAATCGCTAAAGCCGACGGATGCGGGTGGTACTTCTGGGGCTGGGGCTACGCCTGTAGTATCATCGCGAACATCGGGGCGTTTGCAGATGGTAACTAGCCGATCGTTGGTGGCTAATTGGGTTTTGAGGGCGGGTAATTTAGTCTCAAAATCTCGATAAATATCTAAGCCGATCGCACTCGGTTGGGCGCGATCGAGTAGTTGGAGCAGTTTGGCTAGAGATCCATCAGAAATCGACCCCGACGACGTTTGGCGGCGTTGTTCCCGCACATCTTCGTCGGTGAGGGTGACGATTAATAAGCGCGGATCGGCGGGTTCGATCGGGCGAGATTGCATCAGGCGATCGTAAGCGGCGAGTTCTAATGGTTGCAGCCAACCGAGCGATTTTGCCCCCAGTGTCAATCCGGTACCGATCGCACTACAAGCCGCGATCGCGATTGCCGATCGCATGAGCGATTTGCGCCAAGTTCGCGCTGGTGGGGGTATTACTTCAAACTCAACTACTGCCTGACACCAATCCGCCCACACCGCCGCAGGTTCCGCCGGATTTTGGCAGATGACGGGAAGCCACGTTGCACAGGGAAATTCGCTTTCTAGTAGCTGTAATTTCTCTCGTGCTTCCCGGACGGAGTAATATAGAGATCGACCCGCTGCAAAGGTTTGCAGAAAGGTTGTCAGAAATGCCTGCGCCACGCGATCGGGTACGGGTTGGCGCATGACGATCGTTTGGGGAATCCGCAGATCTGCTAAGTCCCAAGCCAAGCCCAAACCATCGCAGGAGTTGAAGATGGCGAGTTTGAGTCCGTTGGCGATCGCGCGTTTTAGACCATATTTCAGGCGATCGATCGTTAAAGTTTCGGTCGCATTAATTTGCATACAGCCGCGTCCCTGACTCGAACTATGTCCGGCAAAAAATAGCACATCCCATCGTCCTTCCCAGAGCTGGGATTGTAGTTGTTCGCTACTGGGTTCGATGAGCCAATGGATCTCCGCTTGCGGCAATTGGGATAGTATCCGCCTGTCGTACTCCACATCAATGCCCTGACTATTGCCTAAAATTGCCAGAATGCTGACTCGTTCGGGTTTAATTTGGGGTGGTGCTGACGGAGATCGATCGTATTCAGCCGGACTCAAGGCAATTTCCGCTGTGGGATAATCTTCTAAGAGTTGCCATAAATGCCACGGTAGTTGTAATACGCTAGCATCCTGGGCGGAGATCGCAATCCGAATCCGATCGTCTGGGCTGAGATAAGTACGAATTCGGCGTTGGATCTGCCCGAAACCATCGCTATTCAACCAGCGATTCAGACATACTTGCAACTCCTGACAAACCGATTCAAATTCCGCCTCAGAAATATGGGTGACATCTGCCTCATCAATGTCAAATTCAAAGCTGCAATTGCTGCGTCGCCAACCCAAATGAGCGTAGAGGGCAAAATACAAGGTTTGCCACTGCTGCATCAATCGGTCTAATTCTGGCATGGCTGGCAAGCTACCAGCAATCTGCATCGGCTGAGATCTGCCTTCTGCCCACAGTTGCACGATAATACTCGGCAACCCGCTGTGGCTATTCCCATTCCCTAAATTTAGTACGAGCAGACGTTCCATCTTTTGCGCCCCTAAACCAGAAAAGATTCGCAGATGGTTGTATTGCCCGATCGCACTTGAATCTTAAATCCCGTACCGGAGTTCGATCTAAACCGAGGTAGCCCAATGGCATTATCGCGATCGCGAGTCACTACCGATCGCACCACTTCGTCGTCGAGCGACAGCAGTGATAAGGTTAACTCTGGGGGCAGCGTTGAGACTCGATCTGTCGGGCGAAGTTGCACCTGAATTGCCAGACGGTTATCGGCTTCGGTTTCGATCGATATTAATAGTAGTAAAACTTTATTGTCTAATTCAAAAGCTTTAACTCGCCGCACGAGTAGCGGTGCTGTGGCTGTTTGGCGCAATGCGAATTCGGCATCTGTACCCAAAAAGTCTTCTACAGCTTGCCAACCTGGCGCAAATACATTTTGGAGCCAACCGCCCAGTTGATTGGCAACTGGATTGAGATCGGTAACTGGGGCAGTTTCACCTTGACGCAATCGGGCTAATTGTTGTCTCCACTGGCGATCGGACACCAACGCGCCCCATAAGGCAAACGGAATCTCCAAGCGCGGATTGGGGACTGTTGCCAAGCGGTGGAGTAAATTCGCTGCCTGCACTGGGTTGACACTGGCGAGGGGCGCGATCGCCGTTTGAGTCACTTCTGTGGGATTGAGTGACTGAATCGCCCATAGCCCAGATACATCAGCAATTAAATGATGGGCATCGAGCTGGTAAGTGCGATCGAGTGGGTCATATCGTGCCTTCGATTTCATCATCTGATGGGTCAAATAGCCCCAGCAATGCAGTGTTTCGGTATCGGGGTCGATTTGCACAGCAATGAAGTAATCGCCCGCCCAAGCGGGGAGATCGAGCCATTCCTGAGCGATAACTAATTCGCTATTATCGATCGCTCTGGAGGGCAACAGCACGATCCGTTTATGATTTAGTTGCAAGACGCTACCGCTGACAAATTGCCAAATATTAGTTTCTTGCCAGATCTGAATCTGGGGAAAATCCGCTTGCAAATACTCGGCGAGTAATTCGGTAGCAAGCTGGTTGAGATAGAAATTCCATCGCGCATCGCTGGTGCTATAAACTTGCGATCGTTGCCAAGCCGCATCGCTGATCGGTGCGGGAATGGGTAAGGCAAGCTGGGTAATCGGGATAAGTTGATTCATGACAGTTCGGGTGGGCGATCGGCTGGGGCGTAAAATGATTCTAGCCACTCTTCTAAGAGCGTGCTGATAGAAGTTATCACGTCTGAAGTTGGGGCAATATGCAGCGTGTTTTGCCCCCAAATCAAAATTGCTTTGAGTAAGGTTTCTCGCGCTTTACTCAACTTCCGCGATACGGTATATTGCGGTAGATCTAGTTGCTGGGCGATCTGTTGTTGAGTCGCTCGATCGCGGTAATATAAAGTCAAAAGCTGACGCGCGGGTGGATCGAGTAAGGAAATCGCCTCCTGTAACACCCCTACCATTTGCTGCTGTTGAGTTTGGCGTTCGGCTCGGCTTTCTTGCTCCTCTAAATACTCCATCGGCTCGGCTTCATTGCCGACTAAATCGCTTTCCCAGTCGGCTTCAGTATCGTCGCCCTTTTTGACATTTAAAGAATTAACGCTGGGATAGAGATAACTCCGCACCTTTTTCGCCGCATCGAGCAACCATTTTTCGATTTCTTTAGCAGTTGCGGCTGTTACCTGGGGAAAATCTTGGCGATCTCGATCGAATGACTGTCCGATTAA
>NZ_JANYJC010000318.1 GCF_025361915.1 Chamaesiphon sp. GL140_3_metabinner_50 | reverse complement strand
AAGTGAAAACCCTAGAGATCCCCCTGCTTGGTGCGTGCGCTAAACCGTCGGGGAACAGAGGCGTGCACCAAGCGGGGGACTTCCGGATCCGGTTCCCCCCTTTTGAAGGGGGTTAGGGGGGATCTAGATCTAGAAACGAAGCCCATCCGACTTGTGTGTACACCGTAGCTCCCTGGAGGGGTGCCCGTAGGGCGGGGTGGGTAGATCTTCGCTAAAGTCTAAAGTCTAAAACCTAAAACCTAACACCTAATACCTAACGCCTAAAATAGGAAATAGATTACATTTACTTACAGAGATCGAGCTATGCCACTTCAAACATTCAGAGCGATCTGTGCGGCGATAATAGTAGCGATCGGATTGATGCCGATCGAGCGGAGTCTGGCTGCATTGCCTTCGAGATCGATCGTACCGACAAGATCGCCCAAAATCGCGCAAGCACCCACTCCAGAGCAACTAGACAGGCAACGCGAAGCCGAACGAGTGCTTAAAGATGGCGAACGGTTGCGCCAAGACGTACAAAATAATAATAATTACAACAACCGAGATGTCGAACGTCAAGTTGGCGAACAAATCAACAAAGTGCGCGAATCTGGGAGCGATCCGCAAAAAGTCCGCGAAGCCGATGCCGAATTAACGCGATTGCGCCAGCAAAATCGGCAAAATAATCGCTTTGACTATTACTACGACCCGTTTTATCCTTACTACACTACACCCGCACCGATAATCTTCACGCCGATTTATAGCACCGAACCGACATCCCCAGTACCAGATCGCAATGCTAGCCGCCGAGATAATACTCCTAGCAACACCCAAATTTTAGGATCGATCGGACTTAAAGATGGAGCCGTCTCGCCCGGTATCGGCATCCGCTACAATAATATCGGCTTGGAAATTGGCGGAATTTTTAACCAGGATAGTTTGCCACGATCGGTCAATGATTTTTCTCTACCTAGTAATTTTTTCTTCACCGATCTCGGTCTTAAAAAGCTCAGTCCTCAATGGGGTGCGGATGTGCTGGGATTTGTAAACGTTGCGCCGCGAGTCGCCATCTATGGTAGTGTCGGCGTGTATTTTCAAAGCCAAGCGCGGATCGCTCAGTCGCTAGCCACCAGCGAACTCTACAAACAGACTGACGAGACTAATGTCACTGGTGCGATTGGCGGTGGGGTAACTTACAGCCCCAGCGATGATGTCAGTGTGGGTTTGGGTTATCATTCCCTACGCGGTGTTACCGCTCGATTGGGAATTAGTTTCTAAGCTGCTGTTACCATCTGCACATTCCGAGATCTTAGTACTAAAAACGCAACAAAAATATACAAATTGTCTGTTTAGTCACAAACGGGCAAATTTTTTGTGGTTACAATAGGAAGTATCCCCGTGAAGTTGCGGGATGCTCTCGATCTGCTGTTCCCGTCCGAATACCACCCGTGTGGATCGCCACAGGCGATGCTGCACCAACAAATCTTGTCATCAACTCCACCCGCGATCGTTCGCGTAGCGTTTCCGCAGGAAAATCGCCCAAATAACTAGCAACTTGGGCTACAGAAGTTATCCTCTAGGTGAATGATATGAATCCTACAAGCTATTCTACCGATCCAGCATCAGTAAACTGCCTGTCTGAGTCTTCGATAATCCCTGCTTCTTCTTTACCCATTTCCGGCACATCCGCGCCCCAAGCGGCTACTGGGCTGCTAACGGTGGCTAGTGCAGTTGTCGAAATGCTGTCGGATTTAGGAGTCAAACACGCCTTTGGTGTCTCTGGGGGAGCAATCGGGCCGATTTGGGCAACTTTAGAGCAAAGTCCGATCGAAGTGCTGCATTTTCGGCATGAAGGCGGCGCGAGTTTTGCGGCGACAGAATCCTACTTTGCTAACGGTCGTCCGGTGGTTGTCTTTGCCACCACTGGCCCCGGTATCACTAATGCGCTGACTGGGCTGTTTGCGGCGAAATGGGACGGAGCCAAGGTAATTTTTATTTCAGGTGCCACCACCGCAGGCAAACGGGGGCGGTGGGCTTGTCAAGAAACGAGCAGCTATGCAATGCCGATTGAGGGAATTTTTACCAGCGGCAAACTGTTTGATTTTGCAACGACACTGGAATCTGCCGACCAACTGCCAGAGATTGCGCGCCGACTTGCCATTGGTTTAGCGCAACCAGGGGGCTTTGTCGCTCACCTGAATCTGCCTACAGCCATTCAAATGGGCCTGCTCAATGCCTCTTTACCAAAGGTTAATTTCTCTCGTTCCCTAGTAACCGTAAGTGAGGATCGGGTGGCTGAGTGTGCCCAGCTACTCTCGGCAGGATCTTTTGCGATTTGGGTTGGCTTTGGAGCTAGAGGGGCAGCCGCCGAAATTCGCCAACTGGCGGAAGCAACTGGAGCAGCCGTAATGTGTTCTCCGCGTGGTAAAGGAATTTTCCCCGAAGATTTACCTCAGTTTGTCGGCGTGACAGGCATTGGCGGACATGAATCTGTCTTTACTTATATGCGAGAACACCGTCCCGTGCATACCTTGGTGTTGGGAACGCGACTGAGTGAGTTGACTTCGTTTTGGAACCCCACGATGCTTCCCAGTGGCTCTTTTATTCATGTCGATATCGATGCGGAAGTACCTGGAGTTGCCTATCCATCTGCGGAGACTGTATCGATTCAATCGGAGATCGGGCTATTTCTCCAAGCTTTGTTAAAGCATTTTCCCGCATCTGGTTGCTCGACACCTCCATCTTTACCGCGTCCTGAAATAGAGAGAATCGCGCCGACTCAGGCAACTCCAGTCCGTCCAGTGGTGTTATTCGATGCCGTGCAAAAATTTATTGTCGAAGGTAGTGATGCCTTGGTGATGGCTGATGCTGGTAATGCGATCTCTTGGACTACAAATCGATTATCCTTTAATCGACCTGGATGTTACCGAGTTAGCACAGGCTGGGGATCGATGGGACATTTTGCGACGGGGGTAGTCGGTGCTGCTTTGTCGCGAGCGGGGAAGGCGGTAGCCATCGTAGGGGATGGGGCGATGCTGATGAATAATGAGGTGAGTACGGCTGTTAAATATCGGATTCCTGCTGTCTGGATTATCCTCAATGACTCTAGTTACAATATGTGCGAGCAGGGGATGACCTTACAAGGTTTCAAAGGTGTCGATACCCAGATTCCGCAGACCGATTTTGCCAAAATTGCTGCTGGCTTAGGAGCAGATGGGTGTCGGGTGGAAACCGAAGCCGACCTATATCTGGCGTTAGCCACAGCGATGGCATCCACTGTGCCGTTTGTGGTTGATGTTGTCATTGATGCGAAGCAACCCGCCCCCATCGGCGGGCGGGTGCAAAGCCTGAGTTCGCAGGGGGCGACAAAACCTAATTCCTCTCTGTGGGAATAATCGGTTATGGCACTTCCCACTGCTATCTTCAAAAGTGTGGGAAGTGCTTTGATTAAGTAATAAGTAATAAGTAGTAAGTAATAATTTAATCCAATCGCAAATACCACTAATGAGTACCAATAAAATCATTATTGAAGATACTTATAAAGCTTTTAGTCGAGGCGATCTTCAATATATTGTCGATGCTTGTGCCGAAAATGTGACCTGGAGTTACTATGGTTTGCCAAGAGTGCCTGTTACTGGAGATTTTCAAGGCAAAAATGGTGTCAAGCAATTCTTTGATTCATTCCGTCTGTTCAAAACTTTGGACTACATGTGTCATGAATTTATTGTTGATGGTGATGCGGCTGTTGTCTTGGGTTCGGGTAAAGTTCTAGTTAAACTAACACAAAAAACTTTCGACCACAATTGGTGTCATGTTTATACACTCAATGATGGTATGATAATCGCTTTTCGCGGCTTTACTAGCAATCCACAGGGGATGGCAAGTGCTTTTCTAGAATAGACTTCTGCAAGAGATCGAAAAGAGCAATAGTCTTGCATAATGGTAGATATGAATATATTCTCCTCAGCGATGCCGAACCCAAAGTAGTTACCATTCCCCCACTAGTTCCCCACTCAGTCGTTCAGCTCGATCGAGAGTCTTGTACGGTAATTAATGCGGTGATTCGTCACGGTCAAGCTCATCCATCTGATTATCTTCCACTTAATAAAGCACCTTTTCCCTACGATTTAGATCGGGTCAAGCAATTGAGAGCCGATCGAGATTACCAGATCGCTGCTTAATATTAGGCGATCTTACGACTTTACCTAATTTTCAAATATCGTTCGATTAAAATAATAGCAACAAGATCGTCGATCGGGCGAGGTGGTTGACGCATTCCTTGGGGAATCAAGCTAATGAAAAAATTAGGCGGATACATTTGCCAATAGCGATCGCGGGCTTCTAGACTAGAGTACCGCTCGTCAACTAGCGAAATCGGCAGATTGGGGAATGCGGTAGATAGTTGTCGTTGCCATTGTTTGGCAGTGGTTTGGTCGCCCATCACAATCCGACTGACGTTATACTGCACAGATAGATCGCCAATGCGATCGATTACCTCGGCTGTCAGTAATACTTGATGATAAAGTAAGGCTCGATTGCCATCTATCGCCGCAACACCGCATTTATCCTTCCCCGGATCGAAGCCCAAAATTGTCTCAGTACGATCTGTCATGATGTTGTTAAGTAAGAAATAGATAGATATTTATCAATAAGCATCGCCTGGAACCTAGCTAGTGGAGCGATCGATCTACTGCTATTTACTACCAAACTTATTTTATCCTCCATCCCCCATCCCCCAACTCCTCCTTACTCCTTACTCCCCGTCCCCTATGCTCGATCGCATCCACACCATCGCCACCGAACTCGCACCCAGACTGATCGAAATTCGCCGTCACTTACACGCACATCCAGAATTGAGCGGTAAAGAATATCAGACAGCCGCGTATATTGCGGGGGTATTATCGGCGGCGGGGTTGCACACACAGGAATCTGTCGGTAAAACTGGGGTAGTCGGCGAACTAGCTGGTGCGGGTACAGACACTCGACTGTTGGCAATTCGGACTGATATGGATGCACTGCCGATCGTCGAGCGGACGGGATTGCCATTTAGCTCCAAAAATCAAGGTATCATGCACGCGTGCGGTCATGATGTCCATACTACCGTGGGTTTGGGCACCGCGATGATTCTAGCTCAACTGGGCATCCAGTTACCTGGCAGTACCCGGTTTATCTTTCAACCCGCCGAAGAAATCGCGCAGGGTGCCGCCTGGATGGTCGCTGACGGGGTGATGAAAGAGGTGGATAGTATTTTTTCCCTGCACGTATTTCCATCGATTCCCGCAGGCTCGATCGGGATTAGATATGGAGCCTTAACCGCCGCCGCCGATGACTTAGAAATTACGATTCTGGGCGAGTCCGGACACGGTGCCAGACCGCATGAAGCGATCGATGCCATCTGGATCGCGTCACAGGTAATTACGGGGCTTCAGCAGGCAATCAGCCGCACCCAGAACCCATTACGCCCGATCGTGCTGACGATCGGCACCATTAGCGGCGGACGCGCGCCCAATATTATTGCCGATCGGGTAGAATTGTCCGGTACGGTGCGATCGCTCCATCCAGAGACACACGCGACGCTCCCAACTTGGATCGAGCAAATCGTCACCGATATTTGCCGGACTTACGGCGCAAAATGTCAGGTAAATTATCGACGCGGCGTACCCTCGGTTCAAAACGATATCGCACTGACTCAAATTTTAGAATCATCCGCTAGAGCCGCCTGGGGTGGCGATCGAGTCCAAATCTTACCCGAACCCTCCCTCGGTGCGGAAGACTTCTCTGTGTACCTGCAACATGCCCCTGGAACGATGTTCCGGTTGGGTGTCGGTACGGCAGATGCGAAGAATCATCCCCTCCACCATCCCCAGTTTATGGTAGATGAGTCGGCGATTATTACGGGGGTGGTGACGATGGCATATACCGCTTATCAGTATTGGCATCAAGAGGATCGGGAATAAGGGATCGGGGATCTGTGATGAAATCGATGCTAAGATTGAGCTGAATAATTCACACAGTCACTGGAGAGTCGGGATGTTCGATAATGTATCCAAGTTTTTAGTCGAACGCTACTCGGCTGATTTTGCGAGTTGGTTGTTAGGCGAATCGATTGAATTAACTACTCTCAGCCCGACTGAATTATCCTTAGAACCGATTCGAGCTGATGCACTGATTTTATTGTAATCGGATGATGTGGTTTTACACTGTGAGTTTCAAACCAATACCAGTGAGAAGATTCCCTTTAGAATGGCTGATTATCGCTTGCGGGTGTATCGTCGCTTTCCCCAGAAACGGATGGTACAGGTGGTCATTTATTTACGTCCGACTGATTCTCCTTTAGCATACGAAACGGCGTTTAGATTGGAGAATTTGGAGTGTCGATTTAATGTAGTGCGGATTTGGGAGGTAGAGCCGGAGGTGTTTCTAGCTACGCCAGGATTGTTACCTTATGCGGTGTTAAGTCGTACCGATGCACCGGAGGGAATGTTGAGACAGGTGGTAAGTAGATTGGAGGAGTTACCAAATTCCGCTAGTAAAAATGATTTGATTGCAGCGACAAGTATTCTCGGTGGGTTAACATTAGAGGGGGATACGATTAGACGAGTAATTCGGAGTGAGATGATGCGTGAATCTGTTATCTATCAAGAGATCGAACAGCAAGGTGAATTAAAACAAGCGCAGTTTCTAATCTTGCGCCAGTTGAATCGGCGGGTGGGAAATTTATCGCTGGAGTTAGAGACGCAGGTGAAGGCTTTACCTTTGGTGCGGTTGGACGATTTGGGTGAGGCATTATTGGATTTCGAGCGGGTGGGCGATTTGGTGCTTTGGTTGGATGCAGATCTATCCTAAAAACAGCTTTAAATCACCAACTAGATCGAACAAATAGCGATTACCTTCGGTACGATCTGCCAACGAGATCTACTATGCCAAATCGAGCGATAGAACAAGCCAAAGTTATTGCTTCGCACAGATTTATCCGTGGGCATCTGCCCATCCTACTTTCTTTCCCGTCTTTTTATAATATCTATTGAGTCATTGAATATTTCAATAATAAAATTAGATAGCTTATTACAATTATGATGCTTCTTGTCCCCTACTGAAATGTAGTAGACATCAGGATCGATATTTTCATTGCAAATAAAATACCAGTAGTGTGCGGAAAGTGTACTGGCAAAAAAGAAAGCATCGTTGGGAATTGGATCGTATACAGTTGCCACATCTTCTTCAATCATCTCTTGTACATCTTCACGAAGAGATAACAGATTAGGCAGATATTCAAGAAAAGTATTATCTATTAATTGCCCGTTACCATTACCATAAATAGCAAGAAAATATTTGTATGTACTAGGCAGACTCACATTGAACTTATTTTCAATATATAATATATCATTACTAGATGCACAATGAATATCATTTGGAATTATTATTTTATTTTTAATGCCATATTCGATTATTAAATCAAACAATAATTGGAAATTTTCTTGCATAAAGATCTCAAATGGGTTCT
>NZ_JANYJC010000301.1 GCF_025361915.1 Chamaesiphon sp. GL140_3_metabinner_50 | reverse complement strand
TCAGTGCAAGCTATCCAATATCCCCTATCCACTAAAATCTATGACTCTCAAAGCAGTAATCTTCGGTGCAATTGGTACGATCGCCGAAACATCGGATCTCCAGCGTCAAGCCTTTAATGCGGCATTTGCCGAAGCTGGACTTGACTGGAACTGGGATATATCTACATACAGTAAATTACTCGCCACCAATGGCGGTCGAAATCGCCTCCGAGCCTATCGCGATGCCAACTCCAACCGCGCTGGTGTTGGCAATGAGATAATTGCCAAGCTGCATCAATCCAAAACCAAACATTTTGGGGAATTATTGGCGAACACTCCCCTAAGTCCGCGTCCGGGTGTCGTCGAAACGATCGATGCTTGCCAGAGGGCAGATATTAAAGTTGCATTTTGCACATCGACAGCAGGTGAGAATGTCGAAGCTATCGGCGCGGCATTAGCCGGATTACTCCCTTTCGCCAGGTTTGCTCGGATCGTGACCATCGAGCAGATTGCTAAACCAAAACCAGCACCCGACGCGTATATTTATTGTCTCGAACAGCTCGGTATTGCTGCTGACGAGGCGATCGCGATCGAAGATAGTCCCGCAAGTATTTCCGCTGCTAAAGCCGCAGGGATTACCACGCTAGCTACCCCTGGAGCCGCTGTCTCCGGTCAAGATTTTTACGCCGCAGATCTAGTAATGCCAGATTTAACCGACATCAATGTCGAAAGCTTATCTTCATTACTTGCCGATCGGTGGCATCTAGCTACCTATTTTAGCTTGTAATGTCGATCGGCTTGAGGCAATCGCCTTTGCTACATTGCCTCTTGCGCGATCGTTTGAATGACTCTCGGCATAGTCGGATCGAAGCCGCCTAAATCCCAAGACAGCGGATCTTGAGGATCTACTAAAGTAATTTTTGCCGATTGTAAGGTGATATAAATCGCCTGAATGTGGGGATTTATTTTCCGCCGATACTCTGCTAGAGCTTGGCTGGGATGTTTAGACCCCGCCCAGCTTTCGCTATCAGTCCAAAAGCAAATTACATCCGCTTTAAAGTTGTTTTTCAGCATCCAATCGTAAGCGACACTAGCATCGGTACCACCAAAATTTTGGTTTTTAGCTTTCCTTAATGCCGAGGTAAATGTGTCTTGCTTCGTAATATCTAAATCGATGAATTCGGTAGAAAATCCACGAATCATATAGTTGGTTTCCGCTTTTGCCGATGCTAATGCCATTGCGGTCGCAATTTCACAGCAGGTCAAGCCTACCGATGGTAGTGCAGTCCAAGACATAGAGCCGGATACATCCACAGCGTGCATGAAGACTTTACCAGTTGGCTCGATCGAATCGAAGGCTAGTTCTACCATTTTTTCGAGGATATCGATAATCCGTGGTACTGGTGTCCAAGTCTTACTACTTTTACCCATATTACCGCCAGATTGATAAGTTTTAAGTGCTTTTAAAACATCGATCGGGTGAATTCTACCCGCACGGACTCGATCGCGATTATTTAAAACCGATTCGACTCGATCTAGATTAACTGTTCGATCTGCTCTGATTACACCTAAATCTGTTAAAGAACCGAGATTTCTGAGCATAGCTCCGATCGGCATTTCCTCAAACAATAACTGCCAAGCTCTGACATCCATTTTGCCGACAGGAGCCGCCATTTCGTGCGTGAGTCTACCTTGCGCGATCGCCTCATGCGTGCGTTCTGGGTTGCGTTTTAGCCACTCATACCACCAGATTTGAGCGAGGGGAATGCTGGGAATCTCGGTTGGTAATTCATCCCATCCTTTGACTGCCCAATGATATAAAAGTTCGTGGTCTTTAGTCGGTGGTTGAACGTGAAACAACCGCAACGCATCACGGTGGGTAAAACCATTACGTTGTTGATATTTTAGTAATTGGTAAGCAACAGCTTTAGCATCTTCTTTAGCTAACCAACTCTGTCCGGCTGTGCGGATAATTTTGCCCATTCCGCGCAAAGATTTAGTGTAATTCAACCATTCGTAAAAATGGCTACCAGTCCGCACGACTTGAAGAAAAATTTCCAAAAATGCGGTTTTTGCTGCTGGCGTTTCACCCATCGATAGCAAGACTAATGCTAAAATTGGCGCGCTATTATTAATCGCTTTACCATCGCTGGCATAGACAATTTCTTGGGCGGTGCGAACCGGGTCTTCAATAATAGCTTGCTTGACAGTATTGACAAAATCGTCTGTCAATTCGTGCTTACTTGCATAGTAAGCATTTTGCGACGAGCCGATTAATAGACACCGCCGCAGCATTTTCCAAATCCCTGCATCGAATGTATACGCACCAGAGCGCGCTTGAATCATTTCGGCTTCGCGTCCGGGGATGGGTTGAGTTTGCGGGGTTTGGGTTTGTTTGTTGGTAAAAAAGTTGTATGTCATGGTGTATTTTCAGTCTTTTCAGACAAGTAATAAATCGAAGATGGTGCGTTACCCCGCTCGAAACAAATGGTAGGGGCAATTCATGAATTGCCCCTACCATTTGTTTCGGGATTTTAGCTTGGATAATTCGGCGGGGTGAGAGTCGAACTCACGACCAATTGCGATAACCTTAATTCTTCAGCCATTGCTGGCAAGGAGCGAATAAAGAGTGTTTTTCAATCGCTCTACCACTGAGCTACCCGCCGCAAGGGGACAAGGCGGGGTTTGAACCCGCATAACTTTTCAGTTACCATACCGATAACCCTTAATCTTCAGCCTTTGCAGACAAGTTATTAATTAAGGCTTGAACCTATCCCATAAGTTATATTTTGTTGGAGCAGAGCAGGAATCGAACCCGCGCATGGGTGAACCGATAATCTTCGACTTACAGCCTTTACAGGCAAGTTATCAATCAAAGAATTTTAAAACACCTGCCATAACCACTAGGCGATCCGCTCCATATAGAGATTATTCCCACCGATCGAGTATAAATTCGATCGATAAATTAATCGTAACTGATTCGATCTTAGTGTGTTGCGATCGAGATCGCTCTTTTTCTCACAATGTCGGTTAAGACACAAACCCGACTTTTCCAAAAAGTCGGGTTTGTAGCAACACTAGTTTTACTGTCCTAACCACCCTGGAGATCGCTATAGATTGGACGTATCCAAAAGCCCAACATCGGCACGGGTAAGTGTTCCAGATGTTGGGTTTTGTTTCATTTGCCAAAATTATCCGATTTGCCTATCGTCCGCGATTGGGTAAAGCCAATTGGGGTCGTGTGACTACCACATCGTTGGACACATCCTGTAATAATACCTCACGAATTAGGCGAGCTGCCATCCGTTGGGTTAAACCGCTAGCAATTTTTTGACCGAAAGATTGGGTTTCCGATTTCATTAAAATCTGCGGAATCCGAGGTAAAACGATCGCCGGATCGAAGCCTTTAGTCTGTTGTAAGATGCCCCAAATTCGCTGGATATGTTCGAGTCCATTCGATTCAGATTGAGCGTTTACAGGGGGTGTGGGTACCTTCATGCCGATCCCTTTTTGAATTGCGTGGGTGACATTTTGGAGGGTATTATTGCCGAAACTATCCAAACCGCGAACGATTTCATCGGCGAGGTAGTCGCGAATGAAGGTACCGCGATCGGAGAGAATAAAATCTAAGGTTTGGTCGATAACTTGATTTAAATCGTACTCGTCGCTGCTGCGGGCATTATTGAGCAGATTTTCTAGGCGATTCCAGCGGAAGGAACCATCTTTAAATAATAGTTCTTTAAGGGAGTTTCGTAAATCTGGTGCGGGATCTGTCAATAACCGCTTGGCAACATAAGGATAAGCCTTCGCGAGTACTTTAAACTCAGGATCGACAGAAATTGCAATTCCTTCGAGAGTAGCCAGCGATCGCAAGATCAATGCATAGTAAGCTGGAACTTGGAATGGGAATTCATACATTACGCCCGATAATTGGTCGGTAACGCTCTTAAAATCTAAGTCGGCGATGTTAGTACCACTAATTCCTAGCGAACTATTAAATACATAAGTTAACGCCGGAATAATTGGGGTGAGATCTGTATCTGGAGTCAGAAATTCTAACTTCACAAAATCTCGTCCTAAACCATCGAAATCGCGATTGACTAAATGCACGATCGCTTCTACCAAACCATACCGTTGATATGGCTTGACTTGGCT
>NZ_JANYJC010000299.1 GCF_025361915.1 Chamaesiphon sp. GL140_3_metabinner_50 | reverse complement strand
AAAAGAAATCGTCCGCGAACACCTCAATATGGTGGGACTCACCGAATCTGCCAGCAAAAAGCCCGGACAACTCTCTGGCGGGATGAAACAGCGCGTCGCGATCGCGCGTGCCCTCGCAATTAAGCCCCAGGTGTTAATATTAGACGAACCCTTTGGTGCCCTCGATGCTATTACCAAAGAAGAATTACAAGACGAACTCCTCACGATTTGGACTGAACATAAAGTTACTGTACTAATGATTACCCACGATATCGACGAAGCATTATATTTAGCCGATCGATTGGTGATGATGACTAATGGCCCTGCTGCTAAAATTGGCGAAGTACTGGATATTCCGTTCGATCGTCCCCGCAATCGGGAGAAAATTATGGCAAGTCAAACTTACATCGATCTCCGCAATTATGCCCTCGATTTTCTCTTCAATCGCTACGCACACGCAGATGATTAGATTGAATTTTTAGCTCGATCGAGTCATCCGTCAATTATGTGTAATATTTATTAAAAATAATTGTGTTTCTCGATCGTCCGCGCATAATGGGTGTGAGTGTATCTTATAGCCGCAATGCAGGATAAAATATGAAACTAAACTACTGGGGAATCATTTCTGCAATCGCCGCAGGTGGGATCGTCTCGATGGGCAATAGCGATCGAGCTAGCGCGGCAACGATTACACTTTACGATGGCACTTCAGGCGTTACGCCAGATCTGTATAATCCACCTGCATATTTAGGTTTTGTGAATATCGGTACGGGTTCGCAAACAGCGGCTGGGGGTGTAACTACCCTCAATACGAGTAGCCGAGAAGGGACATTTGCGGGTTATTCTAATTACGCACTGACAGGTGGTTTAGTTAACAACTCATTGCCACCATTAATATTAAATAATAATGCTGGTTATACACTCAGTTTTACCGTCAAAATTAACTCGCAAACTAATAGTGGTGTTAATGGGCCATTTCGGGCGGGCTTTAGTGCAATCGTGTTAGGTAACGATAAAAAGGGGATCGAAATCGGGTTTAGAAACACCGATATTTTCTCACAAAACGATGCTAACTTTAACAGTATTGGCGAGCGAGCTACAGGTGTAGGCGGCATCCTTGGCAATTTAACTCAATACGATCTCACTGTTTCGCGCGATACTTACACGCTATCGAGTGGCGGTAATTCGATCGTCAGTGGTTTCGTGCGAGACTATTCAGCAGCGAATACAGTATTTGGGAATGTCTACAACAACCCTAATTTTATTTTCTTTGGCGATAGTACGACTTCGGCTGGTGCGAGTGTAGATATTGCCAGAATTACTCTCACCACCGCCGATTCTACCGCAGTTCCCGAACCAAGCAATCTGTTGGGAATTGGGCTAGCGATGGGGGTTGGTGCAACTCTCAAGCGGAAACTCGGTAAAATCGGTCGGAAAATTTAAGCCGCGATCGCCGTTAATGCTATAACTAAGATTCGATCTTTATTTACACCCAACTCACTTGTCCGACGCTTACTTATTAGTATCTCACGGCAGTCGCGATCTGCGTCCGCAGTTAGCCGCAGCCATCATCGCACGGCAATTAAGCGAATGGTTGGAACCAACTGCGCCCAGCACAATGCCAATTTTAGTAGAGACAGCGCAACTAGAATTAGCTCCGACACCATTACACGTTCAGATTAGTAATTTTGCCGATCGATGTCAAAATAATGGAATCGATCGAATCGTGATGCTCCCATTATTTTTAATCCCTGGCGTTCATGTCATGGAAGATATCCCCACGGAGGTGGCACTTGCCGATCGCGAAATTGGCGATAAGGTAAAATTAGTGGTTACTGGTTTTTTGGGTGACAATCCCGATTTTAGCAATTTGTTCGCTCGGAACCGTTTGACATTGCCCAGTCAGAGTATTATTTTAGCTCATGGTAGTCGTCGCGCTGGCAGTAACCAGATCGTCGATCGATTAGCCCATGATTTAGGTCTTCAAGCTGCTTACTGGTCGGTGCCTCCTAGTTTAGCCGATCGAGTTGCCAGTGCGATCGCCACAGGTGCCACCGAGATTGGCATCTTACCCTATTTTCTATTTGCGGGTGGCATCACAGACGCGATCGGCGAATCGATCGCACAATTAAGAGAGCAATATCCACAGGTAAAATTAATTCTAGGCGAACCGATCGGTAATAGTCCAGAATTAGTAGCAACGATTGGTAAAATTTTGAGATAGTGGATAGTGGATAGGGATTTAGCCAAATGCTTGCAGCCCAAAATCCTAAAGCCTACAACCTAAAACCTAAAACCTAATTAAAAGTGACACAGATTGGTAAAGTCTATTTAGTAGGCGCGGGGCCTGGAGATCCTGGATTGCTGACGATTAAGGGTAAAGTCTTACTAGAGTCGGCTGATGTAGTGATTTATGATGCCCTAGTCAGTGCGGAAATTTTGACAATTATCTCGCCATACGCAGAAAAAATCGATGCGGGGAAACGGATGGGTAGACATTCACTGCTCCAGCAAGAGACTACCGAGTTATTAATTGCTAAAGCGCGCGAACATGCGGTAGTAGTGCGCCTTAAAGGTGGCGATCCATTTATTTTCGGGCGCGGTGGCGAAGAAATGGAAGATCTCGTCGCGGCGGGAATATCGGTTGAAGTCGTGCCTGGTGTGACTTCGGGAATTGCCGCTCCAGCATACGCTGGCATTCCCCTCACGCATCGCAATTACAGTTCTTCAGTAATTTTTGTCACGGGGCACGAAATGGCGGGTAAATACCGTCCTGGGGTCGATTGGAGTGCGATCGCTAAAGCTGCGGAAACGATTGTAATATACATGGGCATCCACAACCTCGATCGAATTGCAGCGGAGTTAACCGCTGCGGGATTAGCTGCTAATACCCCCATTGCGCTAGTTAGATGGGGAACGACACCCAAGCAGCAAGAATTAGTCGCCACATTAGAAACGATCGTGCGGGAAGTCGAAATTTCCCAGTTTAGTGCGCCGTCGATCGCCATAATTGGCAATGTGGTAAATCTGCACCACATTTTAGGCAGCCATTACGCGCGGAGCGAGGCGTAATTAGCAGATTTGCCGAGATGCCAGCTTTTCAAAATGCGCTTGGGTTTGATAGAGGAATAATTCTCGACTATCGAGGGTATTGGTTAGAGTAGGTACTAAATTGCGTGCTTGAAGTGCCATGTGTACTTGTAGATGAGCTACATAGTCACTCATTTCTTCACCTGCTGCTAGTTGAGAGTGTACTAGGGCAGTCTGGGCGAAATTGTTCTCCATCACTGAATTACTTCTCTTAAATTAAGGATCGATGCTTTAAGCCTTGCTTATCAAAGTTAACACGCGCGATCTGGCTTTGGCACTAGCACCGCAACGAAGATTAACACGATGGTGGGAGACGGGGAGTGTGGGAGGAGAAACCAAGGAACGCAGTTCCAAAACCTATTCGCTATTCACTATTCACCCTAAAACCTAAAACCTAAAGCCTAAAGCCCTAGTTAGTGCAAGAATCGAAATCGCCTGTTAGAGTAGAATCTGACAGAATCACCAGCCTGCAACATTATTTAGTTATTTTTCCATGAAACGGTTTCAACGTTATCTCGTCATGGCAATTGGGGTTGCTGTCGTTTTCATCGGGATTAGATTTACTCAAGACTTAGAAGACTGGAGTAGACTGCTCACATATCAGCCACCGCCAGAAGTTAGTAGACTCGCCGCCACGACGATGATGACAGATACCGCGCGGCGGTTATTTTATGTCAATCAGCCGACAATCGAAGCTACCAAGTTATCGTTGAATTTATGCAAAAGTTCCGAGCATACCATCGTACTGGGTTGCTATGTACCTAGCAAAGGGATTTTTCTGCAAGCGGTGACAGATCCGCGCTTGCAAGGCGTGATGGAAGTCACAGCAGCGCACGAAATGTTGCATGTTGTCTATCAGCGGATGTCGATCTTCGAGCAGTCGCAAATTAATAAACAATTACAAGCAGTACTCAACCAACTCGATAATCCTCGGATTCGGAAGATCGTCCAAACATACCGAGAGCAAGATTCCCGATCGGTAGATAATGAGCTACACTCAATTCTGGGCACCGAAGTCCAAAATCTTAGCCCTGAATTAGAGGCACATTACCGCATCTATTTTACCAATCGATCGACGATCGTCGCGTTATCAGAACAGTATGAGGGCAGATTTACCGCACTTAGGAACAAGGCAAAGCTACTCAGTCAGCAGTTATCAATGCAAAATTTGGCATTAGAACAACTATCCGATCGAGTCAAACAAGAGTCTAAACAAGTAGAAATTGAAGGCTCGACGATTCAGACTGAGATCGTGGCTAATACCCAAACCGATTATAGTACCCGCATTGCTACTTTTAACGATCGCGTCCGCAATTACAATCGATTAGTCGTCCAACTTAGAGAGCAAACCGCCAGTTACAATCAACTAGTCACCGAGCGTAATTCGATTACCCTTGAGGAGAAATCTTTATTTGAATCGCTAGAAAATAAATCGACGCAGCAAGTTGCGAAATGAGTGAATAGTGGATAGTGGATAGTTAGAAACTACATTCTTAAAGCCTAAAACCTAAAGCCTAAAACCTAAAACCTAAATAAAACATTGGATCGTCTTAAAAATATCGCTCGACAATTTGCTAAATCCAGAGAAGTTACCGAACTGCGGGCGTTTGGTAGTGGCAATATTAATGATACATTTCTGGTAACGATTGCCGATGTTACAGATCCGCATTTTGTCTTGCAGCGGATTAATACTCATGTATTTCAACAACCTGCGCTAGTGATGCGAAATATGCGAATTTTTACCGAGCATATGCACCAGAAATTGCAGAGTGAAACAGCACCTGCGGGACGAAGATGGGTAGTACCGCGCGTATTATTAACTATAGAAGATCGCGACCATTGGATCGAACCCGATGGCTCGTATTGGCGTGCGATTAGCTTTATCGATGATTCCCAAACGCTCGATATCATCCAAGACATTCAACATGGCTGGGAAGTTGGTTATGCATTAGGCAGATTTCATCATTTAATTAGCGATCTCGATCCCGATAAATTAGCCGATACGCTAGAAGGGTTTCATATTACGCCCCAATATCTGGAATATTATCATCAGGTGCTATCTACCCACACCCCAACAGTAAATCGGGAAGTAGATTATTGTCTCCAGTTCGTGCGAGAGCGGCAAGAATGGGCGCGAGTACTCGAAGATGCTAAAACTAGTGGTAAGCTGCCTTTACGACCGATTCACGGCGATCCTAAGGTGAATAACGTGATGATTTGCACCACCACCCAACAGGCGATCGGGGCGATCGATCTCGATACGGTCAAGCCGGGACTGGTACACTATGATATCGGCGATTGCTTGCGATCGGGCTGTAACCCACTCGGTGAAGAGACAAAAGAATGGGAACGGGTACACTTTGACACGCAGATGTGTCGGGCAATTTTGGACGGATATCTCTCTCAAGCGCGTGGTTTTTTAGGCGCACACGATTACGAGTACATGTTCGATGCAATGCGGTTAATTGCCTTCGAGTTAGGATTGAGATTTTTCACCGATTATCTAGCCGGAAATGTTTATTTTAAAGTTAAATATCCGACACATAATCTCGATCGCGCGCTGGTGCAATTTAAGTTAACCGAAAGTATCGAAGCCCAAGAATTAGTAATTCGATCGATAATTGAGGAGCTGCGAGGATGAATGAGTTTAAACTAATTCCGTTTCCGACGCAGGCTTTATTACCTAAGCTCGAACTGAGCGGCAGAATCGATCGGCAAAATGAGCTATTATCGATCGAATATCAACTCCAAGGCGATCTTGCGATTCTCCTTACCAGTGGCTCTACCAACGCGATCGATCCACCTAAAGCTTTGCCCAGTCGCAAGTTCGAGCTATGGGAGGCTACTTGCTTTGAGTTTTTTATTGGAATTCCAGGTAACTCAAATTATTGGGAATTCAATCTGGCACCGAATGGCGATTGGAATGTTTTTCACTTAGATGATTACCGTCAAGGTTTACAAAATGAATTAGCATTTGTAACTCTACCTTTTGAGATCGATCGACAAGCAAATTCGCTACTATTAACATTAATATTCGATCTGAATAAAATTATTCCACCAGAACGACCCTTAGAAATTTCGGTAACAACGGTAATTAAATCTCAACAGCATGAGATGAGTTATTGGGCATTAACTCATCCCGGCACAGAACCAGATTTTCACCGCCGCGATAGTTTCATCATCAAAATCTAAGACACTGTTAGAAAAGTTATCTTTATTTATTGCACTCTCCCAGTCTCCCAGTCTCCCAGTCTCCCCGTCCCCCAGTCTGTCTTGAAAAGGTGCTCTACTTGGGGAAACCCCAAG
>NZ_JANYJC010000277.1 GCF_025361915.1 Chamaesiphon sp. GL140_3_metabinner_50 | reverse complement strand
CCGATGCAAACCAAGTGCGTTGGCGTTTGGCAAATTGGCGCGTATGGACGATCGTCAGATCGATCGCTTCTGCTAAACTAATCTTACCCTGAATATACTGCCGCATTTCAGCATATCCCAATGTATCGAGCAACGGTAAATCCCACCCATATTTAGTCCCCAAATATTTCACCTCAGCCTCCCAACCCAAATCGAGCATCTGTTGAGTGCGGTGTCGAATTCGGAGTGCCAAAACATCCAAACTTTCACAATCTAAGCCAATTTGGAGAATCGGATAACTCGGTGGATATTCTCCCTGCTGGCTAGAAATCGTTTGTCCCGTTGCATAATAAACCTCCAATGCGCGAATCGTCCGAATTGCATCATTAGCATGAATTTTTAGCGTTGCTTCGCGATCGAGATGCTGCAAAATCTGATAACATTGCCCCTGTCCCAGCGCAATTAATTGCGATCGTAAATCCATCTGCGGCGGTACGCGCGGAATCTTCATTCCCTTGACTACAGACTTAATATATAGTCCCGTACCCCCCACCAGCAGCGGTGTCATTCCCCGCACCTGAAATTTTTCGATTAGTGCCTGCGCCTGTGTTTGATATTGGGCAGCCGTTACGGTACAATTAGGATCGCATGTACTAACTAGGTGGTGCGGTACCAAAGCTAGCTCCGCACTAGATACCTTCGCCGTCGCAATATCAAATTCTCGATAGATTTGGCGCGAGTCTGCACTAATTATCTCAGCCTTGAGCCGTTGGGCGATTGCGATCGCCAGTCCTGATTTTCCGGTGGCTGTCGCGCCACAAATAACTATGAGCATGGGAGAGGGGGGAGCGGGTGGGGAGCCATAAAACGAGTTTCGGTATTTTCATGCTTAGGACAAGCATCTTAAAACATCCTCAGAAGCATCTGTCGCTTTCTTAGGTAATTTATGTTATAACTTTGGAGCGATCCGATTTCTTGGTTGTTTAGAGGCGGCTAGTAGTCGATTTTCGAGGGATTTGATATGGCTAGTGAATATGATGGCAGCAATATTCGAGTAATAGAAGGGCTAGAAGGCGTTCGCTTTCGTCCGGGGATGTATATTGGTTCGATCGGGCCAAAAGGTCTGCATCATTTAGTATATGAGGTTGTAGACAACTCGATCGAGGAAGCACTAGCGGGTTATTGCAAGAATATCGATATCTCGATTAATGCCAATGGTTCGATTACTGTAGCCGATGATGGACGTGGGATTGAAAGCCACAGGGATAGCCAAACTGGCAAATTCTCGATCGAAACAATTTTCACGACTCTTCATCTGGGTAAACATAGAGATTGTGATTATAGAATTGGCGGCGGATTGCATGGAGTCGGGATTGCGGTAGTAAGTGCCCTGTCATCTTGTGTCGAAGTTAAAGTTTGGCGCGATGGTAAAATCCACCGCCAATGCTTTGAGCGTGGCTTTACGGTGTCGGAGTTGGTAATCGTACCCAGTGACAACGATCGCACAGGTACCAGCATCACATTTTTACCAGATTCAGAGATATTCAAAGATAGTATCGCGTTTGACTTCGATACCTTAGCTAATCGATTTAGAGAATTAGCGTATCTTCATGCTGGGATGAGGATTAGCTGCTCTGATTATCGGCTAGAAGCCTCCAGCAACGAACCCAAAATAGAGCATTACTATTATGAAGGTGGGTTGCGGGATTATATCGCCGACCTCAATCGCGATAAACAACCACTGAATGAGGAGGTGATTTATATTAGGGCTGAAAAAGAGCGGATTCGAGTAGAAGTCGCGCTTCAGTGGTGTATCGATGCCGAGCATGATTGCCTTTTAGGCTTTGCCAATACAACTCGGACGATCGATGGGGGAGCGCATATAGATGGATTAAAAATAGCTATAACTCTCGCTGTCAATGAAATTTATCGTCAACATAACAAACTTCAACCGGATGATGCCAATCTCGGTGGCGAATCTATCCGTGAGGGTTTAACTGCCATAGTTGCTGTACTGTTGCCAAATCCTGAGTGGGCGGGGCCAATCAAAACTAAATTAGCTAATAGTGAAGCGCGGGGAATTGTAGATTCGATCGTGTCTGAGGTGCTGAGTGAGTATTTCGCCGCTCGTCCCGATCTTGCGGATGCGATTGTCGAAAGAGCTGTTAAAGCGGCAGATGTGGCTCAAATTAGGAAGAGGGAGCGGGATTTATTACGTCGTCAATCTCAGGAAAACGATCTTCACCCTTCTTAGTTGTTATGGCATATATATATGTGTGTGTTGGCGGTGCTGCGGAGATCTTTACCCCACCCCAACCCTCCCCTTTATAAGGGGAGGGAGCCGGAAAAGTCCCCCCTTTATAAGGCTACGGTGTACAGACAAGTATGGTTGACTTCGTTCTGAGATCTAAATCCCCCCTAACCCCCCTTTTTAAGGGGGGAACCGGATCCGGAAGTCCCCCTTTTCAAGGGGGATTTAGGGGGATTTCTAGGGTTTTCGCTTTTATCCAGACTTGTGTATACACAGTAGCCTTTATAAGGGGGGGTTGGGGGGTAACACCATTCAACCGCTGCCCAGCCGACTCGTATTTACAAGGTAGCTCCTCGTAACCGATCGGCTCGATCGAAAACAGAAGAATAAACATCGATCTTCTCGCTCTCAAAAATATTCCCAAAACTATCTAGATTCGTCTATAGCCTATTTGTGTTATAATTTTGGAACGATTTATCATCAAC
>NZ_JANYJC010000243.1 GCF_025361915.1 Chamaesiphon sp. GL140_3_metabinner_50 | reverse complement strand
TTGTCTGCAATTTAGGATCGTCAATGACTTTGCCTAAATTCATCGTCCCCTCTAATGGTACTGCGGGTTTGATGTCGATCGAACCTGTCGGATTGAAGACGACATTAAAATTACCGATCGCTTGATTGGCATCGGGATTTTTAATGGTGAGTTTGGCTAAAGGAGTCAGATTAGACTGGGTAGCATTTGTCGTCCCTGCGGGCTGATAATCGACGATCTGACCGTCTTGATTGACCTTTACTTGAAAATTAGCAGCCTGCTTAATTTGACTGCTTTCCTGCCAATTTTGGCGCAGATCTCGTTGCAATTTACGTTCGAGAAAACCGATTTGGGTGGCTTCGGTAATTTTGCCAGTTTTACTAGGTACGGCACTACTCGGCGCGGGTGTTGTCGTTGCTGCTGGTTTGGGACTAGCGGCAGGTACGGTTGGTGGCACCGATGTAGGTTTAGCTGGTGCGGTGGTTGTCTGAACGATCGATTTGGGCGCGGGGACTTGCGGCGAGGGGAGCGCGTAACCAATCAGGCTAGCAGCTACCAAGCTCGCTACTCCCAAGCCTAGCGGCACAGCCTGTGCGGCAATCGGCTCGGCAATAGCTTTGCTGATGGGTTGGAGCGGAATCATAATATCTGGCAAAGTGCGTTTGTCTGCCAAAAATTGATCGATTGCTTCTAAAAGATCGAAGAGCTGAATTGTGGATAAATTTACCTGTGTCGGTTTACCAGCCGAGCTTGGATCTATTCCTTTAGGATCGTTGCTGGCATCTACAGTCGCTTGAAGCTGATGGATATTATTGCGAGATCCTTTGACTAACGATACCAAACTAGGAGCTGCTGTGGCTCCAGCGGGATGAGGAATCCCACTCAAAAATTCTTGAGCATAATTGCTGACTGTGGTAACTAAACTAGTCAGGAAATCGCGCCCGCCGAGTAACGGCTGTTCGCACCCGGCAAAGTGACATTCAGCATTAAATAAACTGGACATAACCGGGCGAGAGTCGGGGATACCAGTGGTGGAGTTGCCATCACTGAACCCGTCTAAAACGAGCGTACAGTTTGGCAAACTATACTGGCGGCGAATAGTCATGGTAATGTTGCTTCCGTAAAATTGGGGGTTATTGAGTCGATTATATCAAAGTGCCGATCGTCATCTCACCAGAGCGATATTTCTATAGTACCCAGCTCTCGATTTAAGTGGATAGTGGATAGTGAATATTGAATAGTGGTTGGTAGATAGTTATTCGGATCGAATCCCGCCAGAAATGTTCCCAACTCCTTACTCCCAACTCCCATCTCCCATCTCCCAACTCCCATCTCCCAACTCAGATCGCCTGAATCCACTCCTTAACTTCATACTCCGTCCAAATGCCATTTACCCAGTACGGATCGGATTCAATCAGGTGGCGGACTTGGGCGATATCGGTGGCTTCATAGATGCCAAAAACTTTAGTCAGATCTTGAGTCGGGCCGATCGTTACTAGGATACCATCGGCTTTTTGCTGCGCTAGTCCAGCTAAATGTGCCTCTCGATAGGGCGATCGTTTCGTAACGACATCTTCACAATAACTACCCCACAATACGTATTTAGTCATGACTAGGCGATCGATAAATTCAGAGTATTATAGCCCGATCGCACTAGACATTCGGTAATTGCTTCATCTATAGATAAATGCTGCCCGACAAATTGAGTTAATCGAATTCGATAATACATCTAAAAATTATTGAGGAAGTGGTGCTAATCGATCGAAGACTGGGCACAATACTCTAGGAATCTCTCGGATCGCCATGTCGATCGCGATTGACAGGGTGACAAATTCTCGATTCGAGCTACTTTGTCTGGAAAACAGCTTAACTAGTAGCTTCACAGTTTTATCTACTATCCACACCGGAGTTATCGATCGTGCCTAATTCAATTTCTAACCGTCAAAATTTGGGCGGATTCATTAGTGCTGTTTGCTTCAAGTCTGTCATCACTGGGATGGAAGAAGCTCTGGGCGAAAAAGCCACCGCAATTGCCTTAATTGCCGCCGGACGCGCGCGGGGTAAAGATGTCGCTCAGAAGTTAGGTTTGTCTAATTCTACCGCCGATTTCACCTCGATCGCCAGTCAATTAAATGCCGCAGTCGGTCAAGATGGTACTCGCTTAACTGCTGTCGAAAAAATCGTTCAAGACGGCGAAGTTATTAAAGTTTACTGTTCGGAAACAGTTTGTTCTGCTGGTGAGCCTCAAGGTTCCGATCGTAAATGTACTTTTACAATGGGTGCAGTTTGGGGCGCAGTGAGCGAAATTACTGGCAAGAGATTACGCGGTGTGCATACTGAATCGATCTTACGCGGTGGCACTCACGATGTATTTGAATTTAGCGTTATCGAGTAATACCGACAATATAAGTTTAGATTTAATTGCTGCCGATCGGATTAAGGGTGCGATCGTGGTCAGGCATAATTAGCAAAGCTTTCAGGATATATACATATATATATACTGTTGCGATTGCTACATATTTCGGACAGATTAGCGACCGATATCTGCCAGTCCTAATTTTTTATTAAATGTTAGTAACTAATGTCTGTGTGGGAAAGCTAACTAGAGAAGCACATAAAAAAATTGTTACCTTGCTGCCAGAGCTGTCAATCTGAGAGCCTAGGTTTAACTCGTTTCAATTTCTTATCTATTCTCTACCGAAGTTATTAATTATGTCTAACGCACTTACCAGTCGCGCTACATTAGGACAATTCAGCAGCATTGTTTGTTTCAAAGCTGTCATCACTGGAATGGAAGAAGCTCTGGGCGAAAAAGCAACCGCAATTGCCTTAATTTCGGCTGGACGCGAACGCGGCAAAAATGTAGCTAAAAGCTTGGGTTTGTCTGGTTCTACTGCCGATTTTGCGTCAATTGCCGCTCAATTAAACGAAGCAATTGGGGCGAATGGTACCCACCTAACTGCGATCGATAAAATCGTTGATGACGGCGGTGTGCTTAAAGTTTATTGCTCGGAAACTGTTTGCTCTGCTGGCGAACCTCAAGGTTCCGATCGCAAATGTACTTTTACGATGGGTGCAGTTTGGGGCGCAATGAGCGAAATCACTGGTAAAAAGCTACGCGGCGTGCATACCGAGTCGGTTTTACGCGGTGGTACTCACGATGTATTTGAATTCACCGTGATGGCATAATACTGGCGAAATCGAAGACCTATTTTCAATTTAACTTACTCAATCATTATAGGAAAATCATGGGCGCAAGTGCAATTGGTGGAATTTTACAGAATTTTGTATCGGGAACTGCTGATGTTCAAGGTGCCGCCTTGGTATCTCACGACGGCTTACCACTAGCCTCCAGCTTGCCTGGTGCAATGGATGAAGAACGGACTTCGGCGATGTCTGCGGCGATGCTCTCGCTCGGCGAGCGGATCGGTAAAGAATTATCCCGTGGTACCGTCGAAAAAATCATGGTAGAAGGTACCGATGGTTATGGCATTCTGATCGGTTGTGGCGAAGATGCTGTCTTCCTCGTGTTGGCAAATCAATCTGCTAAACAAGGATTGTTAATGCTAGATATCAAACGCGCTGTGACTGAAATCAAAGCCGCATTGAACTAATTAGTTCGTAATGTCGATCTTGGTGAAGTCAGATCCCCGACTTCTCAAAAGAAGTCGGGGATCTGGTGCGTCTTAGCTAGTCGATCGGCATTAAATTTTCTAAATTAAATTTATCTAATAAAAAACTTTTGCCCCGATAGATTTGAGCTACGACTGGGTATACTCTCTAAAGTAGTAGTTTATAAGTCTTAGTAGATAAATATTTATAATATGTTGGAGCTATAAATGTCCCTAGCTGGTTATTTATCAGAATATTCATTAGCCGAAATCTTTGATTTCGTGCAAGAGGGTAATAAAACAGGCGTGCTATCGATCGAACCAGATCGAGGCTTGATGAAATCGTTAAGCGATATTTATTATCTCTCATTTCAAGGCGGACGCATTGTATCGGTTGCCACCAGCGATGGTGCGCACAATCGAGGTTTGCTCAAAATGATGGCACAACGACGGTGGATTCCCGCCGAGCAAGTTGCGGGTATTGAAACACAGGTAGATTTGTTGAGCCAACCATTGGGTACCTACCTCAAATCGCGAAATGTAGTCAATGCCGAGCAACTGACATTGATGTTTAACTCGCAAGTAATTGCCCCTACTTGTAAGTTATTTGAAATTCATCACGGACAGTTTAAATTCGATCCGCAAGCACCATTAGCTTATGGCGAAATGACCGGGTTGAGCATGGCAGCCAAAGAAGTCGCTCTATTAGGGTTGCGGATGCTCAAAGACTGGCAGGGTTTAGCAGCCAAATTACCCACCCCCGAATCGGCACTCCAGAGATTGTCCTCAAAACCGACAGTACGCCTAGATACACCAGAATTTCAAGTCTGGAATCTCGCACTTGGCGAAATGTCACTCGTCCAAATTGCCACAAAATTGGGCATGGAGCAAAACAAAGTTTGTCAAATTGGCTTTCGACTTAGTTCGATTGGCTTAGTGCAAGAGGTTGCCGCCGAGCCGCCACAACCGCAGCTCGATCGATCTAAATCGGCACCAAAACCAATCTGTGTGGGTGGTGGGAATGCTCAAGCTCCCGTCTCTACCTCGTTTCTCACTAACTTAATGGGCTTTCTCAAGAAAAAGGGTTGACAAATAATGGAAATTATGAATTTAGTGGTCACCGGAACTGTAGGTGCGGGTAAAACCACATTTATTCGGTCTGTAAGTGAGATCGAAGTTGTCGATACCGATCGTCGCGCTACAGATGAAGTAGCCGATATGAAGCAAAATACCACGGTAGCGATGGATTTTGGTACCCTCCAATTTGGGGATGAGATGGCATTACACATCTATGGTACTCCAGGGCAAATCCGGTTCGATTTCATGTGGGAGATTTTAATCGAGCGCGCTCATGCCTATATCTTGCTGATTGCAGCGCATCGTCCGAGTGAGTTTCATCACGCGCGACGGATTATGAATTTTATGAACCGAAAAGCCCAAATTCCGATGATTATCGGCATCACCCACAGCGACTGTGAAGGTGCTTGGACGCAAGACGATATCGCGCTGGCGTTGGGATACCAAGATAGCACACAGCAACCGCCGATCGTGCTAGTAGCTGCCAATGATGGCGAATCGGTAGCAATATCGCTGATTGCGTTGGTCGAACATTATATGCAAATGACTGCGGCTGCGGCTGTGGCAGTTGAAAGTTGACGACAGTGCTGCTAGAAACCCGACTTTTTGGAAAAAGTCGGGTTTTTTGTCTTAACCCAGATGGAGTGTATCGATCGATCCTATTTAATTAATGGTCGATTTTTTTATCGATCGGGTTAGATCCAGATTGGGAATGGGCACAATAGCTTGTAGGGAAGTCTATCGATCGTCTAGACATATTCGTTTTTATAGAGCGTGGAAATATCAATGTCCCTAACTGGCTACTTATCGGAATACTCATTAGTCGAAATCTTTAATTTCGTCCAAGAGGGTAATAAAACAGGCGTACTGTCGATCGACTCCGATCGCTGCTTGAGTAAATCTGTCGATAATGCTTATTGCATCTCATTTCAATGCGGTCGGATCGTGTCTGTAACTAATGGGTTGAAATCATCCGATCGAGGCTTGCTCGAAATGATGGCGCAACGACAATGGCTCTCTTTAGAACAGGTGACGGGGCTATCGTTTCATGCCACCAGACTAGAGCAACCATTGGGTACTTATCTCAAGTCTTGTAATTTGCTAGATACCGAGCAACTCAAGTTACTTTTTGACGCTCAAGTAACTGCAAATATTTGCAAACTATTTGGCGAAGGTCATCACGGACGGTTTCGATTCGATCCGCAGGCATCATTAGTATATGCTGAAATGACTGGCATTAGTTTGATGGCTCAAGAGGTATCGTTACTGGGGTTAAGAATGCTGCGCGACTGGAGTAGCTTGAGTGCCAAATTACCCGCAGCCGAATCTGCACTCCAACGCTTATCTGCAACACCGCCGACGCTGCGGCTCGATACTCAAGAATCGAAAGTCTGGAAACTCTCATTAGGTGAAATGTCGATCGTTCAAATTGCCGAACTGTTAAAGTTAGGAATCGATCGCGTTCGACAGATTGGCTTTCGATTGAGTGCGCTCGGATTAGTAAACGAGGTAGTACTTGCCCTATCGCCGCCGATCGTCAGTACCACTACACCTGCGGGTGCAGGCAAAGCTCCCAAGCCAGTATCTACCTCGTTCCTGAGTAAATTGATGGGCTTTTTAAAGAAAGCTTAGGTGATTTCCGATCGAGAATATACCGTCTCAACTATGATTGATATGATTAATGGATAGACTAAAATTGTCGGTTAGCAGTCCATCAAAGTCGATCGGTCGATCATTTTAATCATAGTTCAGACAGTGGTGCGTGCCCTCCTTTGTTTACCGTTCGCGTAGCGTCTCGCAGAGAAGGTTTAGCGCAACAGCGACGCATCGAATGGGAGGTTCCCTCCCAGTTGTGTGCGTCAAGACAAGACAATATTAAGGGAGAATTATTCCCAAAAATCACCTTAATTCTCCAGTCCCCCTATTCCCTATCCCCTATCTCCTCGACTGGTGTTGGTAATTGCAGCCGCTCTGCTGACGTGCTGGCATTGAGTTGATGCTGTGGTACTGCCAAAGTATCACTAATTTGTGGCTGTGCTTTAGCAGCATTAGCTTGGACATTCATATTGCTATTATGTGCGGCGGTAGACCATTCTTTGGCAAGACTGATGATATCTGAAGGAATCATTACTAGGGTAGTGGTGTTATTTTCTGCGCCGATTTCGGTCAACATTTGCAACCGTCGTAATTCTAGTGCTGCGGGATTTTGCATCATCTCTTGCGCGGCTTCACTCAGTAGTTTAGATGCTTCTTGTTCGGCTTCGGCTTTAATTAATCGGGCGCGTTTTTCGCGTGCGGCTTCGGCTTCTTTTGCCATCGCACGTTGCATCGAAATTGGAATTTCGACATCTTTAAGTTCGACACGCTCGATCTCGACTCCCCACGGTTCGGTAATTTCATCGACGATTTCTTGCACTTTCGCGTTAATTTTATCGCGTCCCTGCAACATTTCATCTAAGCTATGTTGACCGACAATATTGCGGAGGGTGGTCATCGAAGCCTGATATACTGCCACTTGGTAGTTTTCAACTCTCGCGATCGCTTTCATCGGATCGATAATGCGATAGTAGAGTACGGCGTTAATTTTAATAGTAACGCTATCGGCGGTAACTGCTTCTTGAGGCGCGATATCGACAGTTTTTGTCCGAATATCGACCTGAACTTTTTGATCGAGAACTGGCACGATAAAATACAGTCCGGGGCCTTTGATTTGTTGAAATCTGCCCAAGTGGAAAATTACCCCACGCTCGTATTCCCGATCGACTCTAATTCCCGATTTAACAATTGCGGCTAACATCGCCGCCGCGATCGCGAGTCCAAATCCTTCCATAATTTTTAATTTTTAATTTTTAGGTTTTAGGTTTTAGGTTTTAGGTTTTAGTGGATGTATTTCGGAACTGCGTTCCAGATTTTAAGTAATTGCACTCCTTACTCCTTACTTCTTACTCCTTACTTAATTCCCAATCCCCAATCTCCCAGCCAACTCTGGGCTAAAAGGAATCACGGTTGCAGCCATCAAGAATAGAGCTATTAATGCCAGTGCGGCGCGGGTGTCGTTGGGTTCGGTGATTTCATCTAAACTAGGACGCTCTAGTGCGCGTTGGAGAAACCCAACTAAAATCAACCAATAAAAAATCACTAAATTAGTAGGATTGAAAAAGGCAACAAAGCCGAGAATTACTAGCGTAATTAGCGTGCTGCGTTGAGCTGTTTTGCGTCCGTAGATGGCTTGAATCATTCTCCCGCCGTCTAGCTGTCCGGCTGGCATTAAATTGAGCGCATTAATGACCAATCCCAGCCAACCGATGACTACCAATGGATGAATCGAGATCGTCGCCTGATTAATAGTTGCACCTAAGACAATTTTAGCGATCGTCCCGACTAAAATCGAACCCTGAAAAAATTGAGATGGAATTTCTAATCCACTGCCAGAATTAGATAATAATAACCCAACAACTAACATTATCAGTGAAATTAGTCCACCAGCGGCAGGGCCAGCGAAAGAGATATCAAATAGGGTACTACGATCGGGTAATAAAGATTCAAATCGGGTAATTGCCCCGAATGCACCGATTTGTCCGGTGGGGAGAAAAAACGGTAGCCCGATTTTGACTTGGCGCATTTGAGCGAGGACGCGATGCCCCATTTCGTGGGCGAGTAAAATCGTCCAGATGCCCAATGTCAGAGGGAGAACTTCGCGGAATCGCTCTGAATGTTCGTAAAAATCAAAGCCTAAAAATACGCCCATCGCTTCTAAACTCGTCGCGATCGTGGCAATGAATAATATTATGCCAAGAATCTGTTGTCCGATCGTCGCTGGTTGCGGATCGTTGAGACTCGGCAATACTACCACTACCGGACGATCTTCGGGATCGGCGACCAGAAATAAACGGTATTTATCGCCGACTTTACCTGTTAATTTATCTGTCAATCGCTGATGGACGGTTGCCGCCTCCCCGCGCAAGTTACCTTTAAAAATTGCCCCCTGTTGATACGCTAGCGTCTCGGTAGCATAAAAAGTATCGATGCCAAAAATGCTTTTAATGCCGCTTAAATCTGCATCGGGCATCTTCAGCATGTCGAAGGCGATCTCCGGGTCTTGCAGGTCATTTTCAGTCGATTTGCCTGGTTGTTTTTCCTGGTACTTCCGCTGGCGTTGTTGCATCCGCTCGGCAATTTTGACCGCTACTTCTGGATCTTGAGCAGCGATTCTAACCTGAGTGCCCAACCAAATATACAAACCAGTTGAAAGCAGCAGCAGCAGCAGGATGCCTGCGAGATTAATGTAAGTGCCAGCAGCTAACGCCCCAAAGCTCAACAGCCACGGAATCATCAGCACGGCTGACTGCAACCACGACAAAATCCCAAATTTACCCAAGTCTCGATTCCGATAATAACCCCAACCCAAGATGACGAGCGAGACGATTAGAAGTGCGATTGTTGTTGTATTTGCTGCTGTAATCATTTGTGATAGTGAGATACAAGAAATCGGATCCGCTGTCGGCTCCCTACCTATAGGATGACAGCAATATTCCGTAGCGGCTACTACCGAACATTGACAGCATTACTAAGGAGTAAGGATTAAATAACTCGCGTAGGTTGGGTTGAGCCTCGAAACCCAAC